>UQVV01000001.1 GCA_900544635.1 uncultured Cloacibacillus sp.
ATCTTAGTCTGATTTGATGCGACTGCGCCGCCATGACTTCCCATCGCTGGAACAATATAAACACTGGCACCGTGTTCTCGTAGAACTTCTACGACTGTTTTTACAATAAGAGGAATATGGCGAATTCCGCGGCTGCCCACCCCGACGGCCACAGTACAACCCCTCACTAATTCTATATTGGGAAAAGCCCTAATTTCTTTAGTGATGTGTGCACTGATATCATTTATCTTGTCGTTTGCAAACTTCTGACTGAACTTATACATTTGGGGGAAAATTACTGGCTTTAGAATCTCGTCATAGACGGCGCTCATATATACCACCCTTTCATGAATGCTAATACTCTAGCATGTCAGTAAAAAATATTCAACCGTTTTATAAAATTTATGTCACATCCTTAAATATATATTTTGTGTAATTTTTACGTTAATGATGACAAATAAAGCGCTTGGTTTTGCATTATGCTTAATGAAAACCAAGCGCTTTCTAAAAAAATATTACCAAGTTGGTTTATTTGAATTTGATGAGCCTGAAGTCTTTCTTTCCGACGTTGAGCTGCGCGTAGCGGCCCGCGAGGAGGTCTTCTTCCGTCAGGCGGCGGCCCGCGTCGGCGATTTTTTCGCCGTTGAGGTAGGCTCCGCCCTCTTTGATTTTTTTCTTCGCGTTGCCCTTGGAGTCGCAGGCTCCGCAGAGGACGAGGAGGTCGGTGACTCCCGCGGTCTCGGCGAGGTCGGCCTCGGCGCATGGGATTTCAGCGGAGAGCGTGTCTAGGACTTCCTGCGAGGCGTCTTTGATGCTGGCCTCGCCGAAGAGCACGGCGCTCGCGTCGCGCACGCGCTTCGCGGCTTCTTCGCCGTGGACGCGGCAGGTCATCTCCCACGCGAGCTCCTTCTGCGCGCGGCGCAGGTGCGGGGCCTTCGCGTGTTCGTCGAGCAGCGCCTTTATCTCGTCGAGCTCGCGGAAGGTGAAGAGCTTGAAGAGCTTTTCAAGGTCCTTGTCGTCGACGTTGATCCAGAACTGGTAGAACTTGTAGACGCTGGTGCGCTCGGGCGAGAGGTAGACGGCGCCGCTTTCGGATTTGCCGAATTTCTGTCCCTGCGCGTTGAGCAGGAGCGGGAAGGTGATGCCGTAGCACTGCCCGCCGGATTTTTTGCGCGTGAGGTCCATGCCCGCAATGATGTTGACCTGCTGGTCGTTGCCGCCCATCTGGAGCGTGCAGCCGTATTCGTTGTAGAGGTGGTTGAAGTCGAAGGCCTGGAGCAGGATGTAGGAGAGCTCCGTGTAGGTTATCGACTTGTCGGGGTCGAGGACGCGGCTGCGGACGTATTCGCGGTTGACGAGGAAGCTGACGGTGAAGTATTTCCCCGTGTCGCGCAGGAATTCTATGTAGTTTTCGTTTTTGAGCCAGTCGTTGTTGTTTACGAGCAGCGCGCTGTTTTCGCCGCTGTCGAAGTTGAGGAAGTGGCGGAGCTGGTTCGCTATGCAGGAGACGTTGTGGAGTATCTGCTCTTCGGAGAGCAGGTTGCGCTCGGCGCTTTTGCCGGACGGGTCGCCTATGCGTCCCGTGCCGCCGCCCGCTATCGCGATGGGGCGGTGTCCGAGGCGCTGGAGCCACGCGAGTCCCATTATGGCGACGAGGTTGCCGACGTGGAGGCTGTCCGCGGACGGGTCGAAGCCTATGTAGCCGGTGACCATGTTGTTTTTGAAGTGTTCTTCAAGCTCCTCGTTGTGGCTCGTCCACTCGACGAAGCCGCGATCCCTCAAAACCTGCAGCGCGTTTGTGTGCATCGGTTATAAAACCCTCCTGAGTTTATTTTGCATGATTATACCAGTTGATGCGCCCCGAGAGCGGCTTTTCCCAGACTACCATAACGCGGCCGAGCCTCTGGAGCACGCCGCCGAAGGAATCCGCTATCTCCTGGTCGAAGGGGCTTATCGAAAATTCCGGCTGGAGCGGCTCTGGGTCGCTCTCCGCGCCCCACGAGTAGTCGTCCGCGCCGCCGTAGAAGTCCTGGTCCTCTTCCTGTTCGAGGAAGGAGCTCATCTTCGTCATCTCGGACAGCGCCTTGCCGACGCGCGGAAGATCCGCGAGCAGCCAGCCGACGGCCTCCTCGTCCTTGGCGAGGAATTTCGAGAGCGCCGCGCCGGAGGCCACCGACTGCGGCGACGCGAGGCCGAGCACCGCCGTCCCGCCGCGCCCCGCGCCTATGACGGAGAAGGGCACGCTCGCCGCGCCGCCGAACTCGAAGCCCTCGACCGTCTCCGGCTCGACGCCGTAGAAGAGGCCGTTCCAGAACGCGCCGACGAGCTCGCGCATCAGCTCCGGCCTGCCGGAGAATTCGGCGAGGAAGCCGGGCAGCGAGAACCATAATATTTTATTCTGTCCGCCGAGCGAGAGGATGGTGCGCCCCTCGAGTATCTCGCGTATCTGCGCGTCGCTGAGGCCGAGCCCTTCGGCGAAGAGCCTGACGTGCGAGAGCGGGAAGGGCCATTCGCCGGAGCCCTTGAGCTGCGGCAGGCTGAAGCCCGCGGAGAGCAGCAGCGGCTGCGGCAGCACGCAGTCGGAGACGTCCCATTTTTTCGCCTTGAGCGCGGAGTTCAGGTAGGTCTTTGCGGCCGCGCCGAGGTTGACGAAGGCCCAGCGCGCCTCGCCGGGCTGCGTCTCGTCCTCCGGCTCGCGCCACGCGGCTTCGACGGTCAGCGGGAGCTTCTCTTTTGATTTTTTCGAAAGCTCGCCGCCGTCGCACATCTCTATGTGCGCGGGCCACGATTCTTCCTGCGTCCATTTTTTATGCTTCAGTCCGCCCTCGCCCTTGTCGAACGAAATCATCTTGTGGAGCGCGGGAAGCTCCGCCGCGAGCAGCGTGTTTTTGCCTATGACGGCGTAGTAGAAGGGCTCGGACAATTTTTCGGAGCGCACGGCGAATACGCCGTCCGCGCCCTCGGCGCTCTCCGTCCCGAACGCCGCGTCGAGCGGCGCGGGAAGCGCGCCCTTTTGCAGAAGCTTCGTCTCTTCGTCCGTGAAGCGCGCCGCGCAGTAGACGGCGGCGGCTCCGTCGGCTCCGCGCTCGAGCAGCACGGCGGCCTCTTCGGCGAGCGCCGCGGCCGCGAGCACCGCGCCGCGCGGCGTGTCGCTCTTCAGGTGGGCGTATATGCCGTCGGTGAGGAGCGAGGCGAGGACGACCGGATAGTGGTGTTCCTTGGTCTCAAGCAGGATATAGGGGGCCGTCCCGCCGGGCTCGGGGATGTAGGCGAGAGGCTCCTTCACGCCGCGCATCGGCCACAGATATAAAAACGCTGCGGCTGCGGCGACTGCCGCGGCGATTCCGACCGCGGCCGCTATGTACTTGAATTTCGCGCCCATAGAGCAATTCCTTCCTTTTCTGCCGCGCGGGCCGCCCTACTTCTTTTCCTCCGGCGCGCCGCCGAGCGCGGCGGCGGTCTCAAGCAGGGTGCGCGCGGATATGAGCAGCGGCATGATGTTGCGATACTGCTCTTCGTTCTTTATCAGTGTCTCCCTCATCGCGTCGGTGCGTTCCGATATGAGGTTCAGCACGCTTTCGACGTCCTTCGGGTTGAAATCTATCCTGTCGAGTATGCGCTTCGAGATCTCGGGCATCGCGGCCTTCTCCGGGGCCGGAGCCGCGAGGTCTATCTCGTCGCCTATCGCCGGTATGCGCGTCGAGTATCCCGCGTCGCGCAGGCCGAGAGCGAGCGACTCCGCCGACTTCGGCTCGCCGTGGACGACGACGAAGCGCGCCTTTTTCGTGAAGAGCGACGCCCATCTCAGAAGGTCGTCGCGGTCTGCGTGCGCGGAGAAGCCGTTGAGCGTGTGGAGCTGCGCCTTGACGGAGATTTCCTCGCCCGCTATGCGCACCGTCTTCGCGCCGTCGACGATGCGGCGGCCCAGCGTGCCGTAGGCCTGGTAGCCGACGAAGAATACGTGCGTGTCTTTTTTATAAAGGCTGTGCTTGAGGTGGTGCATTATGCGGCCGCCGGAGCACATACCGCTGCCGGCGAGGACTATGCCGTCGTCCATCGCGTTTATCGCGCGCGACTCCTCCGCGGTGCGGACGAAGCTGAAGCCGCGCGGCTCGAAGGGGTCGTCGCCGCTCGCGAGCATCTCCTTCAGCTCGCGCGAGAGCAGCGTCTCGTGCTCGGAGTATATCTCCGTCGTCTTGACGCCCATAGGCGAATCGAGGTAGATGTTCGCCATTTTCAGGTCGGGGAGTTTTTTCTGCAAAAGCTTGAACTCGTAGAGCATCCTCTGCGCGCGGTCGACGACGAAGGTCGGTATCAGGACCTTGCCGCCCGCGCGGACGGCGGCCTCCATCGCCTGCTGGAACTCGGCGCGGGTATCCTCGAGCGACTTGTGCAGCCTGTCGCCGTAGGTCGACTCGATGAGGACGAAGTCGGCCTCTTCGACGACTGCGGGCGGTTTTTCAATAACTCCGTCGAGCGGCCCGAGGTCGCCGGAGAAGACGACCTTCACGGGCTTCTCCATGCCCTCTTCGGAGATCCACGTCTCTATGATGGCGCTGCCTAAAATGTGGCCCGCCTCGCGGAAGCGCACGCCGAGCCCCGGAAGTATCTCGACTACTTCGTCGTAGGGTATCGGGCTGCGGTAGGCGAGCGCGTCCTCGACGTCCCGCTCGCTGTAGAGCGGCTCGACGGGCGGCAGCCCCTTGCGCGCGTTCTTGCGCGTGCGCCACTCCGCGTCTTCCTTCATGATGCGCGCAGAGTCGCGCAGGAGCACCTCGACGAGCGCCGCCGTCGCGTGCGTGCAGTATATCTTGCCTTTGAAGCCGAGCTTGACGAGCAGCGGTATCCTTCCGCTGTGGTCTATGTGCGCGTGCGTGAGCAGCACGGCGTCGATTCCGGTGGGGTCGTAGGGGAAGCTCTCGCCCTCGTGACGCTCCTCGTCCGCCCCCTGGTGCGTTCCGCAGTCGACGAGCACTTTGTACCCAGCGGTTTCTATCATGTAATTGGAGCCGGTTACTTCTCCGGCAGCGCCTAGTATCCTGAGCTTCATGAGCAAGCGCCCTCAGGCTCCCACCTTTCGCGTAAGAATTATAACAACATTCCCTTATTATTCTACCCTCTGCGCGGGGACTTCACAACGTATGACGGTGCCTATTCCGACCGTCGATTTTATCTCTATCGTGCCTCCGGCGAGGCGGATGCGTTCGCTCATGTTCGAGAGGCCGCGGTGGCCGCGCACGCGCAGCTCCCTGAAGTCGCCCGAGACAGGCACCGCGAAGCCGTCGCCGTTGTCCTTGACCGTCATCACTATCTTGTCCGCCTCGCGCGCGAGCGAGACCTGCACGTCGCTCGCCCTGCCGTGGTGGACGGAGTTGTTTATCGACTCCTGCGCGACGCGGTAGAAGGCGAGGCAGAGCTGCGGCTGCACATCCTCGTCCTCGTCCCACTCGCCCGATATGTCGAGTTCTATCTCGACGCCGAGCTGCGCGGACATCCTGTTGCAGAGCTCCGTCATCGAATGGCGCAGGCCGAGGTCGAGCCACGGCGGCGTCAGGTCGTTGCAGAGCTCGCGCAGCTCTTTGACGCCGATCATCGCGACGCGCTCCGCGCCCGAAAGGCTCGCGACGACCTCCGGGTTGTCCGCGAGGTCGGTCTTGAGCAGCCGCAGCCGCTGGACGAGCGCCGTCGCGTCCTGCAGCGGGCCGTCGTGGATTTCGCGCGAAATCCATTCGCGTTCGTCCTCCTGCACCTTGACTATGTCGGTGACGTAGTCGCGCTGGAGCTTCTCCTTTTCAATCGCGGCCTGCGCGAGCAGCGCGAAGGTCGAGCGCAGCTGGCGCAGCTCCGGCACGGCACCCGGCGCGTCGGGCGCGGGCATGTCGCGGCCGAAGGAGAGCGAGAGTATCTCGCGGTCGAGCCGGCGCAGCGGCAGTATGACCTTGTAGTAGAGCAGGAATATCGCAAGCAGCGTGAAGGCCGCGAGCGCCGCCATGACGAAGGGCCACAGCGAGACGAGCAGCACCATCGTGCCGAAGAGCATCTCCCACGAGACCGCGCCTATGATGTAGATGTTTTCGTTCGGTATGTCGTAGCGCACGCCCGTGTAGTACGAGCCTATCTTGTCGTGTATCTTGACCGGCGTGCGCGAGCTGAACGAACTCTCCCACTTGTGGAGGAATTCTATCTCGCCCGGCGACTCGTAGATGACGGCGCCGTTCTTGCTGAACACCGCGAAGAGGCCCGGGATGTCCATCTCGCTGAGCAGCTGGCTCATGGTCGCGGCGTCGCCCTCCGCGACGCCCCTGCCGCCCGCGCGGATGTTCCATTTCTGAGAGTCGAGGCGCGCCGCGACGCTGTCGACGAGGTTCTCGACGTAGTTGCCGGAGACGGCGCGCATCGTGCTCTCAAACTGGTTGTAGACCACCCACGCGAGTATCAGCGCGAGGAAGGCCGGAATGAAGATCGCTATGATCAGCTGATGGAGAAGTCCGCGCTTCTTCTTCACTTCAGTCTATGAGTTCCTCGATGGTGACTATCCCGTATTTTATCGCGAGCAGCATGGCCTCCGTCTTGTTCTTCGCGCCGAGCTTGTCGTATATCGAGGCGAGGTGCGTCTGCACCGTGCGTTCGCTGATGAAAAGCTTCGCCGCTATCTCCTTGCCCGAGAGGCCGCGCGCCGCGAGCAGAAGCACCTCGCGCTCGCGCACGGAGACCGGCTCCGGCACGAAGTTGTCGCCGCCCTCGACGGCGCTCGCCACCTCGCTGTCGAGGTAGAAGCCGCCGCGTGCCGCGATGCGTATCGCCTTCGAGAGCGTGTCCATCGTCGCGGTCTTGAGCAGATAGCCGCGCGCGCCCGCGCGCAGAGCCGCGAGCACGTACTGGTTCGCGTCGTAAGACGTGAGCATCAGCGCCGCCGTCTGGATGCCCGCGTCGCGCGCCATGCGCGCTATCGTTATTCCGTCGAGGCCGGGCATGCGTATGTCGAGCAGCGCGACCTGCGGGCGCAGGGCCTTTATCCCCGCCCATGTGGATTCGCCGTCGGCGTACTCCCCGACGACCTCGAAGTCCGGCTCCTTGGAAAGATAGCCCTTCATTCCCTCTCTCGTAAGCGGATGGTCGTCGGCCAAAACTATCGTTATCGACATCCTGTTCAGCTCTCCTCTCCGGCGTCCGGCCCGCCCGCCGTCCGCCCTATTGAATCGAAAAAATGTCGCGCGGCAGCGTCGCGGGGTCCACCCAGACGCTTTCAACTCCCGACTCCGCCATGATGGCGCGCGCGAGCTCGTCGGGATAGGGATAAAGATAGAAAACCTTTTCGCAGCCGGCGTTGATGAGCGCCTTCGTGCAGTAGACGCACGGCTCGTGCGTGCAGTAGAGCCACGAGCCCGCCGTCGAAGTGCCCGCAGCTGCGGCCTGCGCTATCGCGTTTATCTCGGCGTGCGAGCCGCGGCAGATTTCGTGGCGCTCGCCCGACGCTATACCGAGCTGCTCGCGGAGGCAGCCGACGGCCTCGCAGTGGCTGACGCCGCGCGGCGCGCCGTTGTAGCCGGTGCTCAGTATCTGTTTGTCGCGCACGAGCACCGCGCCCACGCGCCGCCGCAGGCACGTGCTTCTGCTCGCCGCCACCTGCGCCATGAGAAGAAAGTAAACGTCCCATTCCGGTCTGCCCGTCATGCCGCGTCACCGCCTTTCACATTTTTTATTATATAGTCATAAAGTTGAAATACGCGCGCCCCGGCGCGGATTTATGCAAAAATCCCCTGTTTCGCGCCGTTTTCCGCCTATCTTCCCGCCGCGGCGGTCTTTATTATCCTTATCACGAGCTCGCGCAGCTCGGCCGGGTCGTGCGTCCCGGCGCGCGCGCAGGCCTTCGCGCTTTCGCCGCAGACGAGGCAGCGGCGCGGCGGCAGCCCCATGTCGAGGCGCGAGAGCTGCCCTTCGGCGGTGTGTACGTCTATGTCGAGGATTCTTCCCGCCTCCATGCTGTTCTCCGCTTCGACGGCCGCGCGCTTGAGCGCGCCCGCGTCGTAGCTTTTGCCGTCGAAGGCCCCCTGCCAGCAGAGCCCCGCGCCGTTGTCGAGGTAGTGTTCCTCGAAGGGCGCGGCCCCAGCGCAGGCGAGCAGGAAGCGGCGGCAGTCTTTTATTATCGTTATGTCGCCCGGCACGCGCTTCGGGAAGCCGGGAACGTTGAGCCCTATCTGGCAGACGAAGGCCCCTTCGCGCGAGGCGAGCATTCTTTTCTGGCACGCGGCGCGTTCGTCGCGGCCGGACAAAACTTCTTCGAGAGGCGTCATTGCGCAGCCCTCCTGAGCCTCGCCGCGGCCTCTTCGCCGCGCGGGCTTTTCAGATAATCGAGCGTGACCTGCGGAAGCAGCGCTTCGAGCCCCTCCGCGCCCTCCGCCGTCATCGCGCGGACGCGCGAGGCCGAGACCGGCGCGCCTCCGCTTTCCTTTCTTGCAATTTCCACGACTTCGCAGCCGTATTCCGGAAGAATTTTTTTCAGCGTTTCGTTGTAGAGCGCCGTGACGGCGCAGAAGGGCTCCGTCCCGACGAAGCGGCGCGTCACGCCGAGCGCGGGGACGAAGAGCCGTCCGAAGAGCCGCGCGTCAAGCTCCGCCTGCTCGGCGGCGACGGGCAGCTCGCCGCGGTCCTTTAGGAAATATGTCGGGAAGGTCGCCTTCGAGACGGCGTAGCTGCCGCTCGCTATCACGCGGACGTTGGGGATGTGCGCCGTCCCCTCGCGCACGAGCGCGAGCCTGTCCTCGAACGGGAAGGCCGAGGCGTCCTCCTCGACGACTATTACGTAAAATATCGGGCACTGTCTCGCGCCCTCTTCTATGAGGAATTGATGTCCGAGCGTGAACGGGTTGCAGTTCATGACGGCGGCCCCGGCCCGCGGGCCGTTCTTCGCGCGTTCCGCCTCGAGCATGGCGCGGTATTCGTTCACGCCGGGCGCGCCGCATTCCATGAGGACGGAATTTTTCGACGCGGCGAGCTCGCGGAAGCCGAGCGCGGAAAATTTCGGCGCGGCCTCGGGCTTTGTGTAGATGAAGAATTTATAGCGCCCGTCGGCGCGCGCGGCGCTCATGAGCGCCGATATGACCTGTCCGGAAAGGCCCGCCTCGCGCCACTCGGACGACGCGGCGACCATTTTTATGACGGAGCCCTCGAGGCTCGCCGTCGCGATTATGTTTTCGTCGCCGTCCTCGGCGAGCGCCGTGCAGTCCGGCGCGCCCTCGAAGACGAGGTCCGCCTCGGCGAGCAGGCGTTCCACCGCGCGGCGCTCGAACCGGTCAAGCTTTTTCGTCACGCGGCACGTTACGCCGTACATCCTTGTCAGTCCTTCGAGAGCTTGCGCTTTACTATCTCGCCGATGGCCGAGCGCGGCATCTGCGAGATGAATTCTATGATGCGCGGCACTTTATAGTACGAGAGCTTCTGTTTGCAGTAGTCGATGAGCTCCTTGGACGAGACCTTGTCGCCGTTCCTGAGCACGACGAAGGCCTTGACTATCTCGCCGCTTATCGAGCGCGGCACGCCGATGACGGCGGCCTCCTTTACTGCGGGGTGCTCCTCGAGCGTGCGCTCGACCTCGCGCGAGTAGACCTTGAAGCCGCCGACGAAGATTACCTCCGTCGTGCGCCCGACGAGGTAGAGATAGCCGTCCTCGTCGAAGCGGCCTATGTCGCCGGTGCGGAACCAGCCGCCGGCGTCGAAGCGCCCTTCGGTGAGCTCGGGGCTGCGGTAGTAGCTCGCCGCGACGCTCGCGCCGCGTATCCAGAGCTGTCCCTCGCTGCCGGCGGGCATGACCTCGCCCGCGTCGCTGCGTATCTGCGCCTCGACGCAGGAGATTATCGTGCCGACGCTTTCGGGCTTCGACTTGTCGAGCCCCGGCGTGAGCGCGACGACCGACGAGGCCTCCGTGAGGCCGTAGCCTTGTATGACGTGTGTGTTCAGCGCCTGCTCGGCGCGGCGGCGCAGCGCGCAGGGCAGCCTGTCCGCGCCCGAGAGAACGCACTTGATTTTTGTGGGAGCGGCGGCCCCGCGCATGACGGCGGAGACCATCATCGCGATCACGGCCGGCACTGCCATGACTATCGAGACCTCGGCCTTGCGTATCGCGTCCATCGATGCCTCGACGGGCATGAACGACGGCAGAATCACCTGGCGCGCCGCTTTCACGAGCGGCAGCAGGGCGCCGCAGACGAAGCCGAAGGCGTTAGAGTTCGGCAGCGCGTTGAGGATGACGTCGTCCTCGTCAAGCATGTCTATATGGTTTACGCAGCTTTCTATGCAGGCGAGAAGGTTCGCGTGCGTGAGCGGCACTGCGTTCGGCTCGCCCGTGACGCCGGAGGTGTAGAAGATTACCGCGGTGTCGGGGTCTTCCTCGTCGCAGGGGCGGCCCGGTATGTTGTCTTCGAGGCTGTCGAGGCTTATCGCCGAGCACGGGATGCCGTCCTCGGATATGAGCGGCACGAGCTCGTCGCAGCCGCGCGATGTGAGCACCGCGAAGACGTCGGCGTGGTGAAGCTGGCGTATCAGCGGCGTGTAGCCCGAGCGCGGGTCTATGAGGACGACCGCGCCGCCCAGCCGCCAGACGGCGACCGCCGTCGCGAGAAGTATCGGGCTGTTCGGCGTCAGCAGCGCGAGGCGCTGTCCCCGCTTGAAGTTGCTGGTCTTCAGCCGCTCCTCGCATTCCTCGATGAGCTCGAGGAACGCGCCGCGCGACCACCACGTCTTCTGCCACCAGATGAACGGTTCGGCGGGCAGCCGGTTGAGATTATCACGTATTATCGTTTCAAGCCTGCTGGAAGACAAAATATATCAACTCCAGAAGTATAGCAATCTATTTTAATTTCCCGAAAGCGTGAGCGCCATGTAGGCCTCCCACGCGGCGGAGAACGGAAGCATGCTTTCGGGAACGTCGTAGCGCGGATGATGGAGCGGATACTCGAGTCCCGTGCCAAGCAGCATGAAGACCGACGGCACGTTGTGCGTGAAGAACGAGAAATCTTCGCCCGAGAGCAGCGGGCGCTCCAGCATGTTTATGCCGTCCTCTCCGAAAAAAGGAACCCCGATACGGAGGATGTCTTCCAGCATATCGAGGTTGTTTTCAATCTGTGCGTAGTTGCGGGTGTACTCGACCGACGCGAGGCCGCGCAGCGCCTTCGCGATGGCGGGGGCGACGGTCTCTATGCGGCTCTGGACGAAGTCGCGCGTCTTTGGGTTGAAGGCGCGCAGGGTGCCCCAGAGGTTCGCCTGCTCGGGGATGACGTTGTAGGCCGTTCCGGACTCGACCTGCCCGAACGATACGACGACGGCCTCGCGCGGGTCCACCTCGCGCGAAAGCATAGCCTGTATCGTGATGATTATGTTCGCGGCTATCGTGACGGGGTCCACCGTCATGTGCGGCTCGGCGGCGTGGCCCGCGGTGCCGCGGATGTCTATATGTATCCTGTCGGAGAGCGCCGTCATGACGCCCTTTTTGGTGTAAAGCTCGCTGTAGGGGAGCTCGGGCGTCCACGCGACGGCGGCGCACCGGCCTATGTCGAATTTCTCTATGATGTGGTTCTCGGTCAGCGTCTTCGCGCCGCTGCGGCCCTCGCCGGCGGGCTGGAAGAGGAATACGACGCGCTGCGTCAGCTCGTCGCGGTGCTCCGCGAGCACCGCCGCGGCCCCGAGCAGCGCCGCCATCTCGGCGTCGTGTCCGCAGGCGTGCATGACGCCGGGCATACATGACGAGAACGGCAGTCCCGTCTGCTCCTCGGCGGCGACGCCGTCCATAGTCGCGCGAAGCATGAGCGCGGAGCCGGGGATGTCGCTGCCGAGGACGCCCACGACGGCGGTCGGCATCGCGTAGCCCGTGATGACCTCCATGCCCGGGATTGATTTCAGCACTCCGGCGACCTTCGAGGCGGTGATGTTCTCCTCGAAGGCGAGCTCGGGGAATTGGTGGAAGTCCCTCCGCCAATCCTGCATGTCGCTGTAAATCCGTTCCGCCCCTTCAAGGAGCGACGCTCCCAACGCTGAAAGTTCCGTCTGATCCCTCATGCTCGCTCTTCCTTCCGTAAAACGAAGCCACTAACCCGATTTTTTTGATAGTTTATCACAAAACGCGCTTGATGAAAAATCCGAAGCCGCGCGCGCCCGCATCTGACGCGGCGGCGCGGGAAATAGTACAATATGCGCGTCGGGAGGCGATGGACATGACGGAGCCGCAGAAGGGAGCCGCGGCGGTTTTTCTCTCTTACATTTGGTGGGGCTCGATGCCGCTCTACTGGAAGCTGCTCGAGCGCGTGCCGTCGCTCGAGATACTCGGGCACCGCGTCGTCTGGTCCGCCGTCTTCATGGCGCTCGTGCTCTTCGCCGCGCGCGGATGGCGGGAGGCCTTCGCTTTCGTCCGCCGAGAGCCGCGCGCTTCGCTCTGGCTCGCGGGCGGCGGCTTCCTCATCACCTTCAACTGGTGGCTCTACATCTGGGCCGTCAACTCCGGACAGGTGCTCGAAACGAGCCTCGGCTATTATATGAACCCGCTGCTCTCGATGCTCTTCGGCTGCCTCTTCTTCGGCGAGCGGATGCGCGGCGCGCAGAAGGCGGCGCTCGCGCTCGCAGCCTCCGGCGTCGCGGTGCAGGTAGCGGCGCACGGCTCCGTCCCCGCCGCGGGCGCGGGGCTCGCTCTCTCGTTCGCGCTCTACGGCGTGCTCAAGAAGAAAATCCCCGCCGACCCGTCCGTCTCGCTCTCCATAGAGACCTTCGCCGTCGCGCCCCTCGCCCTTGCGTGGCTCGCGTGGCTCGAAAGCGCGGGCGCCGCGGCCTACCCCTACGACATGCGGACGAACCTCCTGCTCGCGGGCGCGGGCGCGATGACCTCGTCGCCGCTCCTGCTCTTCGCCTACGGTACGCGGCGCGTCCGCCTCGTCACCATCGGCTTCATACAGTACGTCTCTCCGACTATGACGTTCGTCCTCGGCACATTTTTGTACCGCGAGCCTATGAGCTGGGACAGGCTCGCCGCCTTCGGCCTCGTGTGGTGCGCGATAGCTCTCTACCTGGCCGACGCCGCGCTCGCCGCGCGCAGGGAACGCGCCGCCGCGGCGAACTGTAACAATGCCGTTACGTTCACGCGCACAAATCTTTACAAAAAATAATTGACAGTTAGGCGATTGCAATATATCATACTTGCCGAAAATTGTTTCGGACGGAAGAAGGGTGAAGAAAATGCTGCACAAACAAATCACGTTGAAAGCTAAGGCCGCGATCTGCGCGGCGCTCACCCTGCCTCGACCGTCCAGCTTCTAAACCTTTTCCTTCGGGCGCGGACGCGCCCCCTTTTCAAACACGCTTATCTAATTAACTGACCTCTCTCTCCGCGCTGAGCGGAGAGAGAAGGCACGCTCTTCGCGGCGCGGACGCAAAGAGACCGCCGCCGCATGGCTTTAAGGTTTAGAAGGGAATTTTTGAAATGACGAATTTTGCAAACTGCGCTGAATACACTGACGGACTTCTCGACGGAAAGACGATAGGGATAGCGGGCTTCGGGCACCTCGGCTCTTCGATAGCCGCCGCGCTCGCGGCGAACGGCTTCCCAAAGGAACGGCTGCTCATCTCGTGCGGCGGCAGCGCCGCGACGCTCGCGCGCGCCGAGCGCATGGGGCTCGCCTCGTGCATGACCGACACGCGCACGCTCGTCTCGCGCGCCAACTTCATCCTGCTCGCCGCGCGCCCGCAGGACCTCGGCTCCTTCGCGGGGCTGCGGCTGAAGGACGGGGCCTTCGTCATGTCCTTCATGGCGGGCATCTCGCTTGCGACGCTGCACAAGGTCTTCGACGCGGAGCTCTGCCGTGTGATGTGCAGCGGCCCCGAGACGATAACCGACGGCATGGGCGTCAGCGCGACGTTCCCCTCCGAGGCGCGTCCGCACGCGGTGCTGCGCGCCGCGGGGCTCGAGGTCTTCGACCTCTCCTGCGAAAGCGAGCTCGACGCCTTCACCGTCGCGATATGCCTGCCTCCAATACTTCTCAACGTCGAGCTCAGCGAAGCCGAGACGGACGCAGCGCTCGCCGCGATGGCGAAGCGCTATCCCGTCTGCCGCGGCCTCGCGCCGTGGATAGGCCGCGTCGTCGAGGCACACCGCGCCGAAAAGAGCGAAAGCTCGCTCGAAAACGTATCGACGAAGGGCGGCGTCACCGAAGCTATGACGACCGCGCTGCGCGGCGGCTCGACGCTCGCGGGCTCGATAGCCGCGGGCCTCGCGCGCTGCGCCGAAATAAGCGCCGAACTCGCAAAACGCTTCGCCGCGCACGCGGCGTAGGGACGCGCGCGGAGAAACCCGCGCGTTCGTAAAACTTCTGTAAATCTTCGGCGCGCCAAGGCCGAGAGGATAAATTATGCTAATAAAAGCGAAACGCCGCCCGCGCTGACAGTCTGCGGAGCGGCGTCGTTTTTACCGTAAGCGCGGCGGCTGCGCTTTCGCTTTATTTCCCGATCCCCTCGCGCGACAGCTTCACAGCCGCCGCAGCGGCGACAGCGGCCTTCACGACGTCGCCGCCCGCGGTGCTGAGGAAGCCTATCGAAAGCACCTTGAAGAAGGTCGCGCCCTCCTGCTGAACCCAGAAGTTGAGAATCACGTACAGATATGCGACGCCGACGGCGTATGTGGCCGCGACGCCGAGCAGAGCCGCCGCGAAGTAACGCGCGAAGCCGGGCTCGCCGTACCGCGCTTTCATGCGCTCCGCGAGCGCGCCGCAGATCCACGCGCAGCAGACGAAGCCCGGAATGTAGCCGAACGACGGCATGAAGACCGCCGCGGGCCCCGCCGCCGATGTGAATACGGGAATGCCGACGAGCCCCATCAGCATATAGAGAAGCTGCGACGCCGCGCCCTTGCGCGCGCCGAGCGCGAAGCCCGCGAGCATGCAGACGAGCGTCTGGAGCGTGAAGGGCACGAACGGGACGGGAATCATAATCCTCGCGCCTACCGCGGACAGAACAGCGAACAACGAAATCTCAGCCATCGACTTTATCTTCATGGCGCGAATGATAAGCCAAAAGATAATTTACGTCAACTGCTTTATTTATTCTCATTGACAATAAACAGAGCACACTGAGAATTTTCCGCTCCGTGCCTCCGTCCACAAACGTAAGACGCGCGCGCCCCTCCCTTTATTTCCCGCGCCGTTCTGATATAATCGGGAGACTTGCACCGCCGAAGGAGTGTTGCGTCATTAACGCGCAGACGGAAACAGACCGCACATTTATGGAAACGGAGCCCGTGCCGAAGCTGATGCTGCGCTTCGCGCTGCCGGCCGTCGTCGGCATGGTCGCGGGCGCGATATACAACATCGTGGACAGGATATTCGTCGGCCACTACGTCGGCCCCGCGGGGCTCGCGGCGATAACGGTGTCGTTCCCGCCGATGCTTATGACGATAGCCTTCGCTCTGCTCATCTGCATAGGCGGCTCGTCGCGCGTCGCCATTCTCTTCGGCGCGAAGCGCATCGAGGAGGCGGAGCGCGCGCTCGCCTCGACCTTCGTGCTGCTCGGCTGCGCGGGCGCTCTGTTCATCGCCGCGAGCCTGCTCTTCGCGGACGACATGCTGCGCCTCGCTGGCGGCACGGGTGAGGTGCTCGAAACGGCGCGGCCTTATCTGAAAATAGTGCTCCTCGGCGCGCCCTTCGCCCTCTTCGGCTTCGGCGCGAACTTCCTCGTGCGCGCGAGCGGCAGCCCGAAATACGCGATGTGTACGCAGATCGTCGGCGCGCTCGCGAACGTCGCGCTCGACGCGCTCTTCATCGTCACGCTCGACATGGGCGTCGCGGGCGCGGCCTACGGCACGATAGCGGCGCAGGCTATTTCCGCCGCCTTCGGCCTCGCCTTCTTCCGCCGCAAAGACGCGCCGCTGCGCATACGCGCGCGCCACATACGCCTGCCGAGGCCGGAGATGATTGCGAAAATCTTCTCCGTCGGCAGCGCGCCCTTCTTCATGGAAATTTCGTTCGTCGTCTACATGACCATAATGAACCAGCTCGTCCTCAAATACGGCGGCGACGCGGGGCTTTCGGCGATGGGGATATTCCTGAGCCTCGACTCGCTCATCTTCCTGCCCGCGATGGCGGTCGGCGAGGCGACGCAGCCGATAGTCGGCTACAACTACGGCGCGGGAAAGCCGGAGCGCGTCGTCAAGGCGATACGCTTCGCGCTGATGATAGCGGTCGGCTTCTACGTCGTCAGCGGCGCGCTCGCGGAAATCTTCGCGCCGCAGCTTATGGGCCTCTTCACCGACGACGCGGAGCTGCTGCGCATCGGCGTGCCGGGCATGCGCGTCGGCTACCTCGGCATACCCTTCATGGGAATCACGATAATCACGAACTCCGCGCTCCAGGGGCTCGGCAAGGGCGCGGCCTCGCTCGCGCTCTCCTTCTGCCGCCACGTCTTCTGCATGTTCGTGCCGCTCCTGACGCTGCCGCGCATCTTCGGCCTCAAGGGCGTATGGATGTCCTTCCCCTGCGGCGACATCGGCGGCAGCATAATAGCCGCCTGCTTCCTAATCTGGATAATCCGCTGGCTCAAAAGCCCGCAGGCGCTCGCGGTAAAATAGCCACCTCCGGTCTCTATATATAAGGAAGTAAAAATTTTGTAAAGGTTTTCGCGCGGCGGACGGGGCTATAGCTTCTCCGCCGCGCCGTCGTTTTCGAGCCGCGCGCAGAGCTCGCGCCGCGCGTATATGACGCGGGCGACCGTCACCGTTTTGCGTTCTTCGTCGACGCAGTAGAAGATAAGGTAATTTTTGACGGCGCGCTTTCTGTATTCGCGCTTCAGCGGACGGATGGGGACGAAGGCGGGATTCGCGTAAGGAAAGGCCGCGATGCGCTCCGCCGCTTCGACGAGCTCCTCCGCAAGCTTTTCCGCCGCGGCGGTGGCTTTCAGCTCCCCGGCTATGTAGCGCGCGATTTCAGTCACGTCGCGCAGCGCGGCGGGCAGGTATTCGAGTCTATACAAGCTCCGCCGCCCCCGCGGCCTCTCTCATCGCCTTCAGAACGTCCTTCGAGGAATAGCGTTTGTCCGTCGCCTCCGCCTCGCGCTCGGCTTCGAGCAGCTTGAAATATATCTCGCTCTCGAGCCGGAGGTTCTCGTAGGCCTCCATGCTGAGCACGACCATGTCGCCGTAGCCGTTTTTGGTCAGAAAGACGGGCTGTCCGCTCTCATGCACTGTTTTCGATATCTCCGCAAAGCTGTTGCGGAGGTCCGAAACGGGCCGTATCATGTTCATAGCCTCACCCCCGTCTTGATTTTAGCATAATTGCGCTAAATTCACGCGAATGCAGTAGCCTCATGCCGTCGACAAAAAAGCCCGCGCAGATGCACGGGCTTTCGCATTATTTGTTTTGCCGCGCGCGGCGTCTTACATATCCGGGCCAAAGGCTATGTTGATAACGGCGACTGCCGTGACGAGCGCGGCGACGATAAGCGGCCACAGCATCCGCGCGCGGAGAAAAGCCGTTTTCGTCTTCAGATATTTTATCTGCGCCGCCTTGAGCTCGTCATCCTGACGCTTATCGCGTTCCATCTCCTGCAGCTATTCCGGCTCCTTGATGACGAGCGGCATTATCTTGCGCGCGGGCGTGCCGACGTAGGTGCCGCCGACGGGGAGGTCCTTGAGCACAGAGCTGCCCATGCCGATGAGCACGTCGCAGCCGATGTTGACGTAGGGCTTGACCATCGCGCCCATGCCGACGAAGACGTCGTCGCCGACCGAGACGTTGTTGCCGAGCGCGCTGCGCGCGCCGAGGTGGCAGAAGCTGCCGACGTGCGTGTCGTGGCCGATGAAGCAGGCGGAGTTGACTATCGTGTGCTTGCCTATCACGGCGTCGGACTCGACGATGCAGCCCGCGAAGATTATCGTCCCTTCGCCGAGGCGCACGGAGCTGTTTACTATCCCGAGCGGGTGGACGAGCGCGGGCCAGCAGACGTTCTTGAAGCGCGCCGCCATTCTGCGGCGGACCTCGTTCGAGCCTATCGCGATTATCGCCATCGTCTCAGGCGTGTCCGGCATGTCGGAGACCGGCCCGAGTATCGGGATGCACCAGAGCGATTTGCCCCAGAGCTTCGGATTGTCGTCGTAAATTCCGGCGCAGCCGATGTTGCACGCCTCGAGCGTCGAAAGGACGACCTTCGCGTGGTCTCCGGCCCCTATGAGAAAGACGTTTTCTTTTCTCTCCATCGTTACCACCCTTCCGTTTTCATATTGAAGATGACATATTTATTGTAACTCAAATTTTACGGAAGTGGGCGTAAACGGGCAAAAACCGCTGATATCATGGTATAATCGGCTATTATATCGGACTCGCGTTTCCACTATTGCCGCGCCTGTCCTTCGGGGGGATTCTATTGCGCAGACTCATCGTTCAGCTTATTTTGCGCCTCTTTTTCCGCGTTGAGGTAAAGGGCTGGGAAAACTGGAAGAACGCCGGCGAAGGCGTGCTCGTCGCGCCGAACTACGTTTCTTTCATCGACCCGCTGATCCTCGCCGCCTTCCTGCCCGAGAAGGTCCCCTTCGCGATCGAGCGCAGGCTCACAAAAAAACGCTTCGCGCGCTTCTTCCTTCCGATAGCCGACACGCACATTCTCGACGCGGACGCGCCGCTGACCCTTAAATATTTCCTCAACCTGCTCAAAAACGGCGGGCGCTGCGTCATCTTCCCCGAGCTCCAGCCGACGACCATCGGCAACCCGATGAAGGTCTCCGCGGGCGTCGCGCAGATAGCGGACCACACGCACGCGAAGATACTGCCGATACACATCAAGGGCACGGAGAACACGCCCTTCTCGCGCATCCAGCACAAGCGCGGGCTGCGCTTCTTCTCGAAGGTCACGATAACCGTCTCCCCCGTCAAGGAGCTCAAGATACCCGAGGGGCTCTCCGGCTCGAAGCGCACCGCGGCCGCGGGACGCGCGCTCGAGCGCATAATGGACGAGGCATCGCTCTACGCGCGCCGCAAGGAGAAGCCGCTCTGGGACATCCTGCTCGACGCGCGCAGCGAATTCGGCGGCTCGACGCGCCTCTTCAGCGACCACGGCGCGAAGCCCGTCACCTACAACGGCTTCATCACGCGCGTGCTGCTCATCGAGGAGGCGCTGCGCGCGCAGAACCTCGAGGGGAAGAACGTCGGCGTGCTGCTGCCGACCTCGCTCGGCGGCGTAATCTCGATATACGCGCTGCAAAAGATGGACAAGATCCCCGCGATGCTGAACTTCTCGCTCGGCCCGCGCGCCATCGTCACGAGCTGCCGCACCGCCTGCATCAAGACGGTCGTCTCCTCGCGCAAATTCATCGAGCTCGGCAAGCTCGACGCGCTCTCGAACGCAATCGAAGAAGCGGGCATACGCATATTCTGGCTTGAAGACGTAGCGCCGCTCATCACGACCGGCAAAAAATTATCCGCGGCGCTGCGCGCTCCGTTCCTGCGCTCGAAGCCCGCAGACCCGAAGGCCGTCGAAAAGCCCGCCGTCATCATCTTCACCTCCGGCTCCGAGGGCGCGCCGAAGGGCGTCGTCCTCAGCTACAAAAACCTCAACACGAACCACGCGCAGACCTTCACGCGCGTCGACTTCTACCGCTCCGACCGCGTCCTCAACGCGATGCCGATATTCCATTCCTTCGGCCTCGTCGGCGTGTTCCTGCCCGTCTCGCTCGGCTTCTTCGTCTACCTCTACCCGTCGCCGCTGCACTACAAGACCATCGCGAACATATGCTACGACGAGCGCATAACGATACTCTTCGCGACCGACACCTTCCTCGCCGGATACGCGAAGGCCGCCGCCGACAACTACGACTTCGCGACGGTGCGCCTGCTCGTGCAGGGCGGCGAAAAGCTCAAGCCCGCGACGCAGCAGACGTGGTTCGAACGCTTCAACATCCGCATCACCGAAGGCTACGGCGTCACCGAAGCCTCGCCCATCGTCTCCAACAACTACTACGCGCACCACAAGAGCGGCACAGTCGGCACCTTCGTAGAAGGCCTCGAATACCGCCTCGAGCCGGTCGAAGGCGTCGCCGAGGGAGGCCGCCTCTGGCTAAAGGGCGACAACATCATGATGGGCTACCTGCGCGCGACGAACCCCGGCGTCCTCGAACCGCCGAAGGACGGCTGGTACGACACCGGCGACATAGTGAAGCTCGACTCCGAGGGCTACGTGACGATACTGGGCCGCGCCAAGCGCTTCGCGAAGATAGGCGGAGAGATGATATCGCTCGCCGCCGTCGAAGAGGCGATGTTCGAGATATGGCCCGAAGGCCAGCACGCCGTCACGATGATCCACGGCGCGAACCGCGAGACCCTCACCGCCGTCACGACCCGCGCCGACATCAAGCGCGACGACCTGCGCCAGAAGCTCTCCGCAATAGGCATGGCCGAAATAGCCATCCCGAAGAAGCTCATCTACATGGAAAGCATCCCCCTGCTCGGCAACGGCAAGACAAGCTACGTCGAACTTGACGAGATGCTGAAGAACTCGAACGCAGAGGAGTAAGCCGGGATGATAAAGCAGAGCGACGACTTCACCGCCGCTTCCGCCATGCGCGGCGGAGAGGGCTGCGCCAAGATATTCCGCGCGCCGCTGCCGGAAAAGGCCGCGCCGCTGGCGATGGCGTCGAGGATAGAGCTCGAGCCCGGCGCTTCGATAGGACTGCACAAGCACGAGACAGACGAAGAAGTCTACGCCATAGTCTCCGGAAACGGCGTCTATACATCTGACGACGGAGATACACCGGCCCTTCCCGGCGACATATTCGTAACGAGAAAGGGCATGTCGCACGGGCTGAGGAACAACGGCGGCGAGCCGCTCATATTCTTCGCCGTTGTCGCCGAATAGCGCCGCGCTCAAACGGCGCGCAGCCGTTAAAATTCAACGCCGCGGCATAGAAACGTAACTAAAGATTATTTTTATCGCATAATAATATTCATTGACACGATAAAGCAAGAACATTATCATTACTCCAACATTTATTGATGGAGGCTTCGTGTAATGAAGAAAATCGTTATGTCATTGTGCGCGGCGCTGTGCGCCGTGATGCTCGCCCAGGCCGCGTCGGCCGAAACGGTCATCAAGATAGGCCACGTGCTCAACAGCGACCATTCGTGGCACAAGAACCTCAGCGGCTTCGCCGACGATGTGAAGAAGAGCACCGAGGGCAGAGTAGTCATTCAGCTTTATCCCAGCGCCCAGCTCGGGAACGAAAAGGACATGGTCGAGGGGCTGACGCTCGGAATGATCGACGGCGGCCTTATCGGCGGCGGCTCCTTCCAGTCGATAGACGAGAGATTCGGCATAGAGGCTCTGCCTTACGCATGGCCGACGCATGAAGCGGCCTACAAGGCTTTCGACGGCAAGCTCGGCGAATTCCTCTTCAAGCTCCTCAACGAGAAGGGCATCGAAGGACTCGCATGGTGGGAGAACGGCTTCCGCCACATCACGAACAACAAGAAGCCCATCGTAAAGCCCGAAGACCTCAAAGGCCTGAAAATCCGCGTAACGCCCGACAAGATGCGCCTCGACACCTTTAAGCTCCTCGGCGCGGCGCCTATGGCCATCAACTTCGGCGAGCTCTACTCCGCGCTTCAGCAGGGCGTCGTCGACGGACAGGAAAACCCCTACGCCATCATCTACTCCAACGCATTCAACGAAGTCCAGAAATATCTCTCCAAGACGGGACACATCTGGGGCTCCGCGATTCTCTGCGTCAACAGCAATATCTGGAGCCAGCTTTCCGACGAGGACAAGGCAACCGTAAAGCAGCTCGCGCAGAAATGGGGCGAAGCCCAGCGTAAGGAGACCATACAGGAAGAGGACGAGTTCCTGAAAAAGCTCGAAGAGAGCGGAATGCTTGTCAACGAAGTAGACAAAGCCGCCTTCCAGAAGGCCGTCCAGCCCGTGTGGCAGAGCTATGAAAAGACGTTCGGCAAAGAGCTGATGGACATGGTGCGCGAGTATGGGAAACAGTAACGAAACAGAGAAAAAGGATACTCTCAAGCGGGCGTACCGCCCGCTTGAGCTTTTTGTGATCCTCGCGGTCACGGTCGTCTTCATCGTCGTAATGATGGAAGTCGTCTCGCGCTATATATTCCATCAGTCCATCGCGTGGGGCGGCGAGGTCTGCCAGACGCTCCTCGTCTGGATAACCTTCATAGGCTCGGCCGCCGCGCTGCTGACGAACGACCACATGGAGATAAACATCGTTCTCGACAGGATACACAGCCCTGCGGCGAAGAAGCTCGTGCTTTTCATACGCGAGCTCGCGATACTCATCTTCGTCTGCGTCGGCACTGCGGGCGGCGTGAAGCTCGTAGAGAGGACGTGGAACATGACGACGACGACGCTCCAGATACCGGCGGGCGTACTCTACCTCGCATTCCCGGTCGGCTGCGCGCTGATGATTCCCGTCGTTCTGCATAATATTTACAAACTGTTCGCAGGGAAAGAGTGATAGTCATGCTGCTTCTTGCTGCCGTTTTAATAATAGGCATAGCCATAGCCGTGCCGATATCCTACTCGATAGCGGTCTCCGGCGCGTTCTACCTTCTGGTGGAATCCACGCTGCCGGTGCTCGTCATAGCGCAGCGCATGGTGGTCGGCGTCGACTCCTTCACTCTGCTCGCGATACCGCTCTTCCTCCTCGCCGGCGCTCTCATGGCCGAGGGCGACATAACCCCGCGAATCATGAGATTCGCCTCCAGCATGGTCGGACACATCCGCGGCGGCATGGCGATGGTCATGGTCGTCTCCTGCATGTTCTTCGGCGCGATTTCGGGGTCGGGCGTCGCAGACGTCGCGGCCATCGGCTCTATAATGCTCCCCGCCATGAAAGGGCAGAGCTATAAGCCGGCCTTCAGCGCCTCGCTGCTCGGATGCGGCGGCGCACTCGCGACCATCATACCGCCGAGCATCGTCATGGTCGTCCTCGGAGTGACGATGGGAGCCTCGATAGGCAAGCTCTTCATAGCGGGCTTCATCCCCGGAATACTTTCCGGCGGCGGCCTTATGCTCGTCTCCTATTACTTCGCGAAGAAAGAAAATTACCCGCGTCTGCCGAAGGCCGACGCACGCGAAAAGTGGGAGGCCTTCAAAGGCGCGTTCCTGCCGATGGTGACGCCTGCGATAATCATCGTCGGAATACTCGAAGGCATTTTCACAGCGACGGAGGCCGGCGCGGTCGCGGCTTTCTACGCTCTGATACTTTCGAAATACGTCTACAAAAAGCTGTCGTGGCGCCGCTTCTTTGAAATATGCCTCGAAGTCGGCAAAACGAGCGCCGTCGTCCTCTTCATCATATCGGCGGCGAGCCTCTTCGGCTGGGTGCTCACCTCTCAGAACATACCGCAGAAGATAGCGGAGGTCATCCTCGGCATCTCCGACAACTACTGGGCCGTTCTGATATTCTTCAACCTGCTGCTGCTCATCCTCGGAACCTTCATGGAGACGACGGCGATAATCCTTATAATTATCCCGATATTCATGCCGATAATGACGCAGATAGGCGTCGACCCGATACACCTCGGCGTGATGGTCTGCGTCAACATGGCGATAGGGGCCAACACGCCGCCGCTCGGCGTCGACCTCATGACGGCATGCAAGGTCGCCGACATACCGTACGAGGATTCGTTCCGCTACATCCCGTACTTCCTGACTTCCATGTTCATCGTGCTGGTGTTGGTCATCATATTCCCCGGCCTCTCGACGTGGCTGCCCAATATGCTGGTGACCTCTGCCGGAGCGTAGAGCGACACGGCCGACAAAGTATCAACACAAGCGGGGCGCGCGGAGCGTCCCGCTTTTTTGCGCGCGCCTCGCGTCTGCGCGTCTTCCCGTAAACGCACAGCGGCGGCGCGCGTCCGGCGGCGGCGCGGCGAGGGGCGGGGCTTTCGCGCGGTTTCCGGCGCGTTCGCGAATTTGCCGAAGCTTCGGCGAATCGCCGCCTTTTCCCTAAAGCGAGAGCCGCGCCCGCGCGTAAAGGCGCGCGCGCAAAGCTCAGGCGCGGGGCCGCGCGTCGGGCGGGGAGCCGCGTCTTCACAAAATCTCCATAAGTTCCACACGCTTCGGCCACATTCGCGCGGTACGATATGAAGGTCGAATTGTCGCCGGAAAGCGCCGCGCTTTTATTGACATACTGACGCGTATGTATATATAATTTATCGCGGTTTTTTGTCACATCGGGTGAAAAGGGAGGGAAAATCAAATGCGGAGGACTAAGGAGGAAGCGATGCGCACGAGGATGAGCATTATGGAATCGGCGCTCGACATTTTCAGCGAGAAGAATTTCGCGAACGCTTCCGTCTCCGAGATAACGGCGCGCATCGGTCTGTCAAAGGGCGCGTTTTACTGGCATTTCAAGAACAAGCAGGACATCCTCATCAAGATAATCGAGGAGTTCTGCGCCGGCGACTGCGACAAGTATATGGGGCTGTGCGAGACTTCGCCCGAGGCCGTCGGTTCGCTGCGCGGATATGTGAAAGAGGTGCTTGAGCGCCTGCGCAGCGAGGAGCGGTGGAAGAAGCTGCACGAGCTTATGATCCGCCGCCACGAGTGGCCGGAGGACATCCGCGAGCGCGTCGACGAGATTCTTCACGAGGCGACGATGCGCGACATCAAGCAGATGGAGACGTACATAGTGACGCGCCAGAAGGCCGGAAAGATACGCAAGTCGCTGTCGGCGCACAGGGCCGCGGTGCTTCTCGTCAGCATCTTCCACGGCTTCGGAATATCGCAGCTCGCGGGCGCGCTGCCGGAGGAGCTGCCGGAGAGCCTCGACATTCTGTTCGACGCGCTCACGAAAGAGTTTTCGGTGAAGAGCGAAGCGTAAAGGCGGCAATCCCTGCCAGAACGAGGGAATACAGATAAACAAAAAACGGAAAGTGTAGGTGGCACTGAAAAATGCAGGGAAATGGAGAAAACAAGAACGTGGAGATCAAGGGCAATCCGAAGTCTCCGTGGGTGAAGATAGCCGCAGCGGTCGTGGTGATCGCCGTCGTCTTCTTCGGCTACAGGGCCTGGAAGGACGGCTCGTCGCAGCCGGTGCAGCAGGCGGCCGCGGAGCCGGTGGTCATCGTCAGGCAGGTCGAGAAGTTCGACGCTTCGTCCGTGCCTTCGGAGTACGTGGGCCGCGTAGAGTCGATTCAGTCGGTCTCCGTGAAGCCGCAGATTTCCGGCGAGATAGCTAAGGTCTGCTTCAAGGAAGGCTCCGTCGTCAAGGCGGGACAGCTTCTCTTCCAGATAGACCCGAAGCAGTACGAGGCGACGGTTCAGCTCCGCAAGGCCGAGCTCCAGCAGGCGGAGGCGAACCTCGTGACCGCAGAGAAGTATTACAAGCGCGTAACGGCGGCGAGCGAGCGCGCGGTCTCCGCGACGGACAGAGATACGGCGGAGGGCAACTTCCTCCAGGCCAAGGCCGCGGTAGCGCAGGCGAAGGCGGCTCTCAAGCTCGCGCAGATAGATCTCAGCTACTGCCGCATCACCTCGCCGATAACGGGAAAGATAGGCAGGGCGCTCTACACGAAGGGCAACTACGTGACGCCGCAGATAACGGAGCTCGCCTCCATCGTGCAGATGGACCCCATCCGCGTCTCCTACCCGCTGCCCGACAGGGACTACCTCGACCAGCTTTCGCTCTTCAAGGAGGACGGCTCCGTCTACAACACGAGCCTGATTCTCAGCAACGGCGAGAAATACAACGTCCCCGGCAAGCGCGACTTTGAGAACAACAGGGTCGACCAGACGACCGGAACGATAATGATGCGCCTGCGCTTCGCGAACAAGGAAGGAATGCTGATTCCGGGCGAAATGGTCCGCGTCTTTACGAAGCCCGTCAAGAGCCATATAGTCAACGCCGTCCCGCAGACCGCGGTCATGGCCGACGAGCAGGGCGACTACGTCTACGTCATCAACGCCGACAACACGGCGCGTCAGGCGCGCGTGACGCTCGGACGCGAGTTCGGCGAGCTGCGCGAGGTCACGAGCGGGGTTGAGGCGGGCGAGAACGTCGCCGTCGCCGGACTTCAGCGCCTGCGCCCCGGAGCGAAGGTCCGCATAGAGACCTCCGCCGATGAGAAGCCCGCGGCTGAGAAGGCCGCAGCGCAGGGCGGAGAGGCCCCGAAAGAGGGAAATTAAAAAATGTTCTCTAAATTCTTCATCGAACGTCCGCGATTCGCGATGGTCGTCTGCATCGTCATCGCGCTCGCGGGCATAATATCCATCTTCTCGCTGCCGGTCGAGCAGTACCCCGAGGTCGCGCCGCCGCAGATACGCGTCAACACCTCCTACCGCGGAGCCGACGCCGAGACGATAGCGAACACCCTCGCCGCGCCTCTCGAAGAGGAGGTCAACGGAGTCGAGGGCATGATCTATATGGACTCGACCTCGAGCAACAACGGCGAATATACGCTCTACGTCACCTTCGCCACGGGCACCGACTCCGACATGGCGCTCGTCCGCGTCCAGAACCGCGTCTCGCAGGTTCAGCCGCAGCTGCCGCAGGAGGTCGTCGACGAAGGCATCACGGTCGAAACGTCGTTCTCCGACACTCTGGGCTTCCTCGCGCTCACCTCGCCGAACGGCACCTACGACGAGCTTGAGCTTATGAACTACGCCTACGCGAACATCAGAAGCCGCCTCCAGCGCGTCGCTGGCATGGGCAACGTCCAGGTCTTCGGCGCTAAGTACAGCATCCGCGTCTGGCTCGACCCGATGCGCATCACCTCGCTCGGCCTCTCGATAGAGGATGTCGCGGCGGCGATACAGAGCCAGAACAAGCAGGCCTCGATAGGCTCCATCGGCGCGCGCCCGGGCAGCGACATCAACAGCCCGCTCGTCTACACGCTGATGGCGAAGGGACGCCTTTCGACGGTCAAGGAATTTGAAGAGATAATCGTCCGCACCGCCTCCGACGGCGGCCTAGTCAAGCTGAAGGACATCTCGCGCATAGAGCTCGGCT
>UQVV01000002.1 GCA_900544635.1 uncultured Cloacibacillus sp.
GGGCGATTTCCGCATCACGCCGTTCCGCCAGAAGAGCAACGGGCTGGAGCATGTGGCGCTGACCAAAGGCGAATGGACCGAGGACGAACCGGTGCTGACCCGCGTACACTCGTCATGCGCCACGGGCGACATCTTCGGCTCGTGCCGCTGCGACTGCGGCGATCAGCTGCACGAAGCGATGCGCATGATCGAAAAGGAGGGGAAGGGCGCGATCATCTACCTCCAGCAGGAGGGGCGCGGCATCGGACTCTGCAACAAAATCAAGGCATACAAGCTTCAGGACGAGGGACTGGACACCGTGGACGCCAACGTGCAGCTGGGCTTCGGCGTGGACGAGCGCGACTACGGCATCGGCGCGCAGATACTCGCGGACCTCGGCCTCAGAAAGCTTCGGCTGATGACGAACAACCCCGTCAAGATAACGGGGCTTTCCGGCTACGGCCTAGAGATAACCGAGCGCGTGCCGATAGAGATACCGCCGAACCCGTACAACGAAAAATATCTGAACACGAAGCTCTGCCGCATGGGGCACATGCTTCACGACAAAGCCTACTGCAAGCACTGCGGCGAAGGCTGCAAGAAATAATAAAATTACAGAAGGGGGAAAAACGTCATGCGCACCATACAGGGCGATATGATAGGAAGCGGGCTGCGCTTCGCGATAATAGGCTCGCGCTTCAACGAACTCATCACCTCGAAGCTCATCGAAGGAGCGAAGGACGCGCTTTCGCGCCACGGCGTAAGCTTCTCGGACATCGACCTCTACTGGACGCCGGGCGCGTGGGAGCAGCCCGTCGTCGCGAAGGAGATAGCGCTGCTCGGAAAGTACGACGCGATAATCTCGCTCGGAGCTGTCATACGCGGCGACACGACGCACCACGAGTACGTCGCTGGCGAAGCCGCCAAGGGGCTCGCGCACGTCGGCCTCGAGCACCGCGTCCCTGTCGCCTTCGGCATACTGACCTGCGACAACCTGGAGCAGGCGCTCATGCGCGCAGGCAGCAAGGCCGGCAACAAGGGAGCCGAAGCGGCGCTCGCGGCGCTCGAAACGGCGAAGCTGATGAAAGAGATAAGAAACATGAGGGGAGCAGAAGAATAAAATGCTTGATATGAAGTGGGTCAGAGACCATTACGACGAAGTCGCGGAGATGCTCGCGTCGCGCAACAACGCGTTCCCGCTCGACAGATACAAGGAGCTTGACGAAGAGCGCCGCAAGACGCTGCTGCGCGTCGAGTCGCTGAAGGAGAAGCGCAACTCCGGCTCCAAGGAAGTCGCCGTCAAGAAAAAGGCCGGCGAGGACACGACCGCGCTCCAGAACGAAATTCGCGCGCTCGGCGAGGAAATCAAGGAGCTCGACGACAAATCCGCCGAGATACAGAACGAGCTCGACGAGCTCGCGCTCAAGTTGCCGAACATGCCGCATTCGAGCGTGCCGAAGGGCAAGGACGAGCACGACAACGTAGAGATGCGCCGCTGGGGCGAGCCGCGCAAGTTCGATTTTGAGCCGAAGCCGCACTGGGAGCTCGGCGAGGCGCTCGGCATCATGGACTTCGAGCGCGGCGTCAAGCTCGCCGAGAGCCGCTTCACCGTCCTCAAGGGCGCGGGCGCGAGGCTCGAGCGCGGCCTTATGAACTTCATGCTCGACCTCCACACGACGCAGCACGGCTTCACCGAGATAGAGACGCCGGCGCTCGTCAACACAAAGACGATGACCGGCACGGGCCAGCTTCCGAAGTTCGCCGAGGACCTCTACCGCTGCGCGAACGACGACCTCTGGCTCATCCCGACCGCCGAGGTGCCGCTCACGAACCTTCACTCGGGCGAGACGCTCAAGGAGTCCGAGCTTCCGAAATACTTCTGCGCATACACGAACTGCTTCCGTCGCGAGGCCGGCAGCTACGGCCGCGACATGCGCGGAATGCTGCGCCAGCACCAGTTCGACAAGGTCGAGATGGTGAAGCTCTGCACTCCCGAGAAGAGCTACGACGAGCTCGAGCACATGACGCACTGTGCCGAGCGCGTGCTCCAGCTCCTTGAAATACCCTACCGCGTCATAGTGCTCTGCACCGGAGACATGGGCTTCGGCGCGGCGAAGACCTACGACATCGAGGTCTGGCTCCCGTGGCAGAACACCTACCGCGAAATCAGCTCGTGCAGCAACTGCGAGGACTTCCAGGCGCGCCGCATGGGCATGAAGTACAAGCCGGCTGACGGCGGCAAGGCGCGATTCGTCCATACGCTCAACGGCTCCGGCCTCGCGATCGGGCGCACGCTCATCGCCGTCATGGAAAACTACCAGAACGAGGACGGCTCCATCACCGTGCCCGAAGCTCTGCGCCCCTACGTCGGAGGCATGGAGAAGGTCACGCTTTAAGGGCGTCCGAAAAAATTGATTGACGAGGAAGCCGCCGGGGCGCGAAACCGTCTTGCGGCTTCCTTTTTTTATGGTAGGATAGTAAAGGGTAACGCAGAGTTACGGCGGCTTTATTTGTTTTATTGAGTTTTTGCGGGAGCGGGGCTTTATGTTTTCTAATTCGTATCTGGGCACGGCGGCGATTATTGCGGTAATAGCCGTCATATGCGTGCTTATACAGAAATTTTTCAAAAAATACCTTGAGAGCGACCAGTATTACTACCTCAAGGACATTACTCTCGTGGGCGCGTGGGCGATATGCGGCATCTGGATGCCCGACGGCCCGCTGCGCATAACTGTAGCCGCGGGTGTCGCGGCGGCGTGCATAGGCTTCTGCCAGCGCGCGACGCGCGGCAAAAATCTGCGCTTTCTGTACTTTCTCATCGGCCTCGTCTTCTCGCTCTTCGGGCCGCGCATAGCGTTCATCGAGTTTACGAACGGAGAGTATTACTATCTTTCGTACTTCGTCTCGATAGCCATCAGCACGCTGTGGGTCGGCATCTTCCCGATATTCTTTCAGGAGATCGACGAGATTCCGGGGCTTTGCGGGCTTCTGCTGACCGTCAGCTGGACGATGATCTCGGCGGTCATTTTCTCGTCGTCGCAGAGCCTTCGCGACGCCTCCCAAATCTGCATAATCGGCCTCGTATTCATACTCGTCTTCTGGAGCCGCCACGTCTACGCCTACCGCAGGCTGACGGAGCCGCTGACCGCGCTCTGGGGGACGCTTTTCGCGGGGCTTTCGATTCTCGGCGTCAGCAAGGGGATAACCTTCTACACGCTCGCGCTGCTGCCGCTCGGATTTTTCGCGCTGCCGATAACGGAGACCTCGATGGGCGTCATAAGCGCCGCCGTCTCGCAGCGCCCGACCGGCAACATAATCCTCTACCGCAAGCTCATAACGCGCGGCTTCACGCATCCTGTGGCGATATATCTCGTCGTCGCCGTCTGCGCGCTCATGGGCTGCCTAGTGTCGGCGATACAGCTCGGCGCGGCGGACTTCTTCTGCCTGCTCGGCGCGGTCGCCGGAGTATTCGGGGTGATCTGGATTTTCTACACGTTCAAGTACAAGCGCCGCGGCATGAACGACGAGCGGCGCAAGCCGGGGCTCTGGGGAGTCACGGTCGACAACATCTCGCTCAACTACGCGCTTTCGCGCGTGCAGCACTGGATAAAGAACGAGCGCACGCCGCACATCATCGTCACGCCCGACGCGCTCGCCGCGCTGCGCAGCCGCACCGACGCGGACTACCGGCGCATCGTGCGCCACGCGGGACTCGTGCTGCCCGACGGTGCGGGGCTCATAGGCGCGCTCAAGCTCGTCGGCACTCCGATACAGGAGCGCATCCCCGGCGTCGAGTTCACGGAGCACCTCTGCAAGCGCGCGGCCTACGAGGGCTGGCGCGTCTGGTTCCTCGGGGGCAAGCCCGGCGTCGCGGAGGCGGCGGCGGAGAAGCTTATAGAAAAATATCCCGGCCTCATGGTCGCGGGGACGCGCGACGGATATTTCAAAGAAGAGGAGACGGCGTCGATATGCGCGAAGATAAAGGAATCGCGCGCCGACATCATTTTCGTCGGCTTCGGCGTGCCGAAGCAGGAATACTGGCTTGAGAAGCACATAGCGGAGACCGGCGCGGTCGTCGGCATGGGCGTCGGCGGCACGATGGACGTGATATCGGGCAACCTCACGCGCGCGCCGAAGGCGTGGCAGAAGTGCGGCATGGAATGGCTCTACCGCGTCATACAGGAGCCGTCGCGTTGGCGGCGCATAGCGAAGCTGCCGCTCTTCGTCTGGTATTTAATTTTAACCTGTTTTCACCTCGACAGGTATAAAGATGATGCCTTTTCTGAAGAAAAGCGTTAGAATATAAAACGTTACGCTCCGTTCGCGTAATTTTGAAAGGATGATAAAACTATGAAGATGGATAAGATAATCAAACAGGCTCAGAGGATGCAGGCGCAGATGGCGCTGGCCCAGGAGGAGCTCCAGAACACGGTCCTCGAAGGCACGGCCGGCGGCGGAGCCGTCAAGGTGACGGCGAACGGCCACGGCGAAGTCCTCTCCGTCGTTATAGATAAAGAGGTCGTGAATCCCGACGACGTCGAGATGCTCGAAGACCTCGTGCTCGGCGCGATAAAGGAAGCCACGTCGAAGGCCCGCGCCCTTTCGGAGCAGAAGATGAGCGCGCTCACCGGAGGCATGGGCGGCTTCCCCGGCCTGATGTAAGAGGCGCGTCTTGGCGCTTCCGGGGCCCGTTCAGACACTTATAAACGAATGGAGCCGCTTCCCCGGCGTCGGTGAAAAGACCGCGCGGCGCATGGTATTCTACCTTCTGCGCCAGGAGCCGGAGAAGATACGCGGCTTCGGCGACGCGGTGCTCTCACTGTCGAAGAACATCCGCCGGTGCAGCGAGTGCGGGGCCGTCACGGACGCCGACCCGTGCGCGATATGCACCGACCCGCTGCGCGACAGGCGGCTGATATGCGTCGTCGAGAACGAAGAGGACTGCGTCGCGATGGAGCAGGCGGGCATATTCAACGGCCTTTACCACGTCCTCGGCGGCAGGACGTCGCCGCTCGACGACGAGGAGATACCAGAGGAGAGCCTCGAAAGGCTGCGCCATAGGGTCGAGGAGGGCGGCGTGCAGGAGATAATCCTCGCGACCGCGCCGCGCATAGAGGGAGACCTCACGGCCTATTCGGTGCAGGAGGCGCTCAAGGGGCTTCCCGTGCGCGTCTCGCGCCTTTCGTACGGCCTGCCGGCCGGCGGCAGCATAGGCTTCGCCGACCGCGTTACGCTGCACATGGCGATGGAGGCCCGGAAGGAGATGAACGGCTCGACGGAATAGTTTTCGGCAAAGCACGCATAAATCGGAAAAAATCTAAGGTACTGGAAAGGAGGAGATTTTATGCGGCATGACCTTGAATTGTCCAAGGTGATGAAAAGATTGGTCACAGCGGTAATGGTCTTTATCTGCGGCGCGGCCGGCTATCAGTTCTATCTGCTGATGATAGCGGAAAACTGGTGGCCCGCGGCGACGGATATACACCCGATAGGGGCGGGCGTCCTGATCGTCCTAGCATCGGCGGCTTTCGGCTTTATACTTGCACCTCTGTTTTGGTGGTCTATCAAGAAATTCGGTCAGTTTTTCGAGTCCAAAATACAGAATGTGAGCGTGCCGGATCTGATAGTCGGCATGATAGGGCTGATCATAGGCCTGCTTCTCGCGAACCTCATCGCGATACCGCTGGCGAAGCTTCCCGGAGGAATCGGCGTCTACGTGGCGGTGCTGCTCAACGTCGCGCTCGGCTACTGGGGCGTCCGCTTCTTCGCGAAGCGCGGCGACGATTTCTGGAACATACTGACGAACATCGACATAAAGTCGAAGCTCACGCGCTCGAAGAAGAAGGGCGAAAGCCCCGCGCCCGAGGAGATGCAGATTGCGTCGTCCTGCGCGAAGATAATCGACACGAGCGCGATAATAGACGGACGCATCCTCGACGTCGCGAAGACGGGCTTCATCGAGGGGACGATAGTCCTTCCGCGCTTCGTCCTCGCGGAGCTCCAGGGCGTTGCGGACTCGACGGATCCGATGCGCCGCACGCGCGGCCGCCGCGGCCTCTCAGTCGTTACGGATCTCCAGAAGGTCAAGGGGCTGACTGTCGAGATACCTGAAGTGACGCTGCGCGAGCTTGAGCGCGACAAGGTAGACGAGGCGCTCGTCGTCCTCGCGCGCCGCCTCAGCGGCAAGGTCATCACGACCGACTACAATCTGAACCAGGTCGCGCAGATCGAGGGCGTGGACGTGCTCAACGTCAACGACCTCGCGAACGCGCTGAAGCCGATGCTCCTGCCGGGCGAGAAAATCGAGATAGACATCATCCGCCTCGGCAAGGAGAACCACCAGGGCATCGGCTATCTCGACGACGGCACGATGTTCGTGGTCGAGGATGGCTATCGCCACGTAGGCGAGCGCGTCAAGGTCACAGTCACGTCGATGCTCCAGACCTCGGCGGGACGAATGATTTTCGGACGCATACATCCGTAGGCCGGAATGAAGGACGCGCCGAACTGGTCTTTCCTCATAACCGCGGGCGGCTCGGGCAGCCGCCTCGGCGGCGTGCCGAAGCAGTTCCGTATGCTCGGCGGCGCGTCGGTGTGGCGCTGGTCCTTCGCTGCGGCGGATAAGCTCCGCCGCATGGGGCGCGTCCGCGATATAGTGATGACCGTTCCGCGCGAAAGCTTCGCCGCGCTTGCCGGCGAGGCGGAGAAGCTCGGGCTGACGCTCGTCGAGGGCGGACGTTCGAGAAGCGAATCCGTGACGAAAGGGCTTAGAGCGTGCCGCGGGCCGCACGTGCTGGTGCACGATGGGGCCCGCCCTTTTATAAGCGAAGGGCTCTGCCTGCGGCTCATGGACGCGGTCGAGGCCGAAGGCCCCGGAGCAGCGCCGCTGCTGCCGTCCACGGATTCCCTCAAAGTCGTGGAAGATGGCGAAATAACGGGCGTCGCGGACAGGTCACTCTACTTCAGGACGCAGACTCCGCAGGCCTTTCCGCTCCGCGAGCTCATAGAAGTCATGGAAAATTCTCCCGGCGGCGGCACCGACGAGGCTTCGCTCTGGCTCGCGGCGGGAAAGAAAATCGTCCCGGTGGAGGGCGAAGAGATGAACTTCAAGATAACTTCTCAATTCGACTGGGAGACGGCGTGCGCGCTCGCGCGCGGCGGCGCGGAGGTCGAGCGAAGGACGGGCCACGGCTACGACATCCATCAGCTCGCGGAGGGCCGCCCGCTGATAATCGCGGGCGTGAAGGTCGAGGGCGTCAGCTACGGCCTGCTTGGCCATTCGGACGCGGACCTCGTCGCGCACACCGTCATGGACGCGCTGCTCGGCGCGGCGGGTGAGCCCGACATCGGGACGCTCTTTCCGGCCACGGACGAAAAATGGCGCGGCGCGGACAGCATGGCGCTGCTGCGCACGGTGCTCGAGCTTCTTGCGTCGAAGGGCTGGCGCGCAGAATGGGTGGACGTTACGCTCAACGCGCAGAGGCCGAAGCTCGGCCACCTAGTGCCGGCCTTCATCGAGAGCATGAACCGCGCGCTCGGCGGAGACGAAACGAAAAGAATCTTCAACATGAAAGTGAAATCGGCGGAGCGCTGCGGCAGCGCCGGAAGGGGAGAGTGCATGATATGCCACGGCGTGGCTACCATTGCGCGCGAGCTTCCTGCGGGCGCGGCGCGCCAGGATTTTTATTAAATAATCTTATGGAGGACATGTGAAAATGGAGAAGAACAGCGGGAAATTTGTTGATTATCGCGGCTTTACATTCGACGACGTGCTTCTTGTCCCCGGATACAGCGAGGTGGTGCCCTCCGGCGTCAATGTGACGACGAAGCTGACGCCGCAGATAGACCTCAATATCCCGATATGCAGCGCGGCTATGGACACGGTCACGGAGGCCCGCCTAGCGATAGCGCTCGCGCGCGAGGGCGGCATCGGAATACTGCACAGAAACCTTCCGCTTGAGGCGCAGGCGGTCGAGGTCGACAAGGTAAAACGTTCGGAGTCCGGCGTCATCGTCGACCCGTTCTATCGCCATCCGTCCGACTCGATACGCGACGCGGTCGAGCTCATGGAACACTATCACATCTCTGGCGTTCCCGTCGTCGACGACGCGATACGCCTCGTCGGCATAATCACGAACCGCGACCTGCGTTTCGTCACGAACCTTGACCAGCCGATATCGAACGTAATGACGAAGGATCACCTCGTCACAGCCCCGGTCGGAACGACGCTCGACGACGCGAAGAGCATCCTCATGGGCTCCAAAGTCGAAAAGCTTCCCATCGTCGACAAGGACAACGTGCTCAAAGGGCTCATCACGATAAAAGACATCCTCAAGGCCAAGGCCTTCCCGAACGCCGCGAAGGACTGCCACGGGCGTCTGCGCGTCGGCGCGGCTATAGGCGTGGGCCACGACGCTAAGGACCGCGCCGCGGCGCTCGTCAAGGCCGGAGTCGACGTCATCATAGTCGACACCGCGCACGGACACTCGAAGATGGTCATCGACATGGTGGCATATCTGCGGAAAGAATACCCCGACCTTCCGCTCATCGGCGGAAACATCGCGACCTCCGAAGCCGCAGAAGCGCTTATAGCCGCCGGCGCTGACGGAGTCAAAGTCGGCATCGGCCCAGGCTCTATATGCACGACGCGAATCGTCGCTGGCATCGGCGTGCCTCAGGTCGCGGCGGTCATGAACGTCTCCGAGACGGCGCACCGCCTCGGCAAGACCGTCATCGCCGACGGCGGAATCCGCTACTCGGGCGACATCGTCAAGGCGCTCGCCGCTGGCGGCGACGTCGTCATGATAGGCTCGCTCTTCGCCGGAACCGAGGAGAGCCCGGGAGAGCCGGTCATCTACAAGGGGCGCTCCTTCAAGAGCTACCGCGGCATGGGCTCACTCGGCGCGATGAAGGGCGGATGCAGCAAGGACCGCTACTTCCAGGAGGGCGCGCAGGAAGACAAGCTCGTGCCGGAAGGCATAGAGGGAATGGTTCCGCACAAAGGGCCGATCTCGGCGGTCATCTATCAGATGGTAGGCGGAATCCGCGCCGGCATGGGCTACGTCGGCGCGCCGACTATCGAGCGTCTGCACACTGACTCTCGCTTCGTCCAGGTCACGGCGGCCTCGATGAAGGAAAGCCACCCGCACGACGTAGTGATAACGAAGGAAGCCCCGAACTACTGGGCGGAATAAAATTTAAGAGCGAAGCGGACGTTTCACGGAAGCGTCCGCTTTTTAGTAAGCTTTCATAAATCCGGCGCGCCGGCGTGAATGCGCGCCGCTTTGTCTCGCGCTGCGGAAACGCTGCGGAGTTTGGGCGCGCGGCGGCTTTGTGGAGCCGCGCGTAATTGCCGGAGCCGCCGCCGGCTCTGCGCCCACGCCGTCGCTTCGCGCCGCCTTCGGCGCGCGGCGGAGATTTTGCACGCGTTGCGGCGCGGCGGAAATTTCCCGGCTCTTCCTCACGGCGGCGCGGCGGCTGTATAATTGTGGCGCGAAAATATATTTTTGCGAGGTGCAGCGATGACGCTAAAGATAGCTACGTTCAACGTCAATTCCGTAAAGAGCCGCATTCCCGTGCTTATCCAGTGGTTCGAGACGAAGGGCGCGCCCGACATACTCTGCCTTCAGGAGACGAAGTGCGTCGACGAGGATTTCCCCGCTTACTTCTTCGAGGATTATTTCGACTTCTGCAATTACCGCGGCATGAAGAGCTACAACGGCGTCGCGATAATATCGAAGCGCGAGCCGGACGAGGTCTCGTTCGGCCTCGGCGACGAGGGCGAGGCGGGGCGCGAGGAGTCCGAGGCTGCGCGCGTGGCCTTCGCGCGCTTCGGGAAGCTCTTCGTGCTGAACACATACATCCCGCAGGGGAAGGATATCGAGCATCCAGATTACGCCTACAAGCTGCGTTTCATCGCGCGCGTGCGCGCTCTGCTCGAGCGGCGCTGCACGCCTGACGACCTCGTCGTCTGGGTCGGCGACCTCAACGTCGCTCCGTCGGAGATCGACGTCGCGAATCCGAAAAATAAGAAGAACCACGTCTGCTTTCACGAGGACGTGAAGCGCGCGCTCGCCTCGGCGATGGAGTGGGGGCTCGTAGACATATTCCGCGAGCATCTGCCGAACGAGGGCGAGTACACCTTCTGGGACTACCGCATAAAGGACTCGCTCGCGCGCAACATCGGCTGGCGCATAGACCACGTGCTCGGCACGAGGAGCGCCGCCGCGCTCTGCCGCTCCGTGAGCGTCGAGCGCGAGCTGCGCGCCGCGGCGAAGCCGTCGGACCACACGGCGGTCGTGGCGGAGTTCGATTACGATTTATAAAGTGTTGACAGCTGTAAGATTTTCTATATAATCTACGGCGTGGTTTATAGAGACCGAAACCTGTGAGACGGAGATAACGTCTGTCGGGCGCCTACAGAGAGTCCGCGTTGGTGAGAGCGGATGGAACGCAGGCAGGCAAATGGACCGTTGAGGGCGCGAGGAAAGGCGAAAGCCGAGTATGATGCGACGCGTGGGCATGCGTAAGTTGCCGGAGATATGATGGTATCTCGCTAAGAGCACGCAAAGTCGTGAAGCAAGGTGGCACCGCGGGAATTTTCAGCCCGTCCTTGGCAGACTAAATATCTGCCGGGACGGGCTTTTTTAGTTCCAGCCCTCCGGCAGCGAACGGAGGTAGTTTTATGTATCCCGAGCTTGAAGAGGTCAAGAGGCTCGCGAAGAGCGGCGAGTACAAGAGGATTCCCGTCTGCCGCGAGCTGTACGCCGACAGGTTTACGCCGGTCGAGGTTATGAGGACTCTGCGCGCGGCGGGCAGGCATTGCTTTCTGCTTGAGAGCGCGGAGAACAACCAGCGCTGGGGGCGCTATTCGTTCCTCGGCTACGAGCCGGAGCTCGAGCTGACCTGCACGGACGGCGTGCTGCGCGTCCGCGAGGCGGCGGGCGACGGCGAGGTCAGGGAACGGACTGAAAAGACGGAGCATCCGGGCGCGGCGATACGCTCGGTGCTGCGCGAACGCAAGAGCCCGAAAATCAAAGGAATGCCGCCCTTCTGCGGCGGCCTCGTCGGCTATTTCTCATACGAATATTTCAAGTACGCGGAGCCGACGCTTCGCTGCGGCGGAGAGTGCGGCGACTTCCGCGACGCGGACCTGATGCTTTTCGACAAGGTGATCGCCTTCGACCATTACCGTCAGAAGCTGCTGCTCATAGCGGGCGTTCCCGCGGACGACGCTGACGCTGGCTATCTGCGCGCGTGGAAGTCGCTCGACGAGATGGAGTCGCTGCTTACGAGCGGCGCGAAGGCCGTCTTCCGTCCTCTGAAGCTGAAGGAGGAGCTTGCGCCGCGCTTCTCGAAGAAGGAATTCTGCTCGATGGTGGAGAGCGCGAAGAAATATATCCGCGAGGGCGACATATTCCAGGTCGTGCTCTCGAACCCGCTGAGCGCGGCGGCGGAGGGCAGCCTCTTCGACACCTACCGCGTGCTGCGCACGACGAACCCGTCGCCCTACATGTTCTACTTCTCGAGCGACGATATAGAGATAGCGGGCGCTTCGCCCGAGACGCTCGCGCGCCTTGAGGACGGCACGCTCTATACATTCCCGCTCGCGGGCACGCGCCGCCGCGGCGCGGACGAGCGCGAGGACGCGGAGCTCGAGCGCGAGCTGCTCGCAGACGAAAAGGAGCTCGCCGAGCACAATATGCTCGTCGACCTCGGACGCAACGACGTCGGGCGCGTCTGCCGCCTCGGCAGCGTGACGGTCGAACGTTATCTCGACGTTCTGCGCTTCTCGCACGTCATGCACATCGGCTCGACGGTCTCGGGCCGCCTGCGCGAGGACAGGGACGCGGTGGACGCCGTGGATTCGATACTGCCGGCGGGCACTTTGTCCGGCGCGCCTAAGATACGCGCCTGCGAGATAATCCGCGAGCTCGAGGGCGGGCGGCGCGGAATTTACGGCGGCGCGGTCGGCTATCTCGATTTCAGCGGCAACATGGACACCTGCATAGCGATACGGCTCGCCTATAAGAAGAACGGGCGCGTCTGCGTACAGTCGGGCGCGGGCATCGTCGCCGACAGCGAGCCGGAGCGCGAGTTCCGCGAATGCGCGGACAAGGCGCAGGCGGTCGTCCGCGCGCTGCGCGCCGCCGAGGGAGGATTAAGATAATGCTTCTGCTTATAGACAACTACGACAGCTTTGCCTACAACCTCTATCAGCTAGCGGGGGCCTTCTCGCCCGACGTGATGGTGGAGCGCAACGACGCGCTGACGGCCGACGAGGTCGCCGCGCTCGCGCCCGAGGCGATATTCCTTTCGCCGGGGCCGGGGCGTCCCGAGGATGCGGGCGTCTGCCCCGCGCTCGTGCGCCGCTTCGCGGGGAAGATACCGATTTTCGGCGTCTGCCTCGGAATGCAGGTTATCTGCTCCGCGCTCGGCGGGCGCGTATCCTATGCGAGGACGCTCATGCACGGCAAGGTCTCGAAAATTTCGCTCGAGGGCGAGAGCGTCCTCTTCAGGGGCATGAAGAGCGGATTTCCCGCGGCGCGCTACCATTCGCTCGCGGCCGTCGAGGAGAGCCTGCCGCCATCGCTGCGCGTCACGGCGCGCGCCGAAGACGGCGAGATAATGGCGCTCGAGGACGTGCGGCGGCTCGTCTGCGGCGTGCAGTTCCACCCGGAATCCGTGATGACGCCGGACGGCGCTGCGATAGTGAAGAATTTTATAGATGCGGCGAAGGCCGGGAGGAAATAAAGATGATTAAAGAGGCGATAGTAAAGCTTTCGAAGAAAGAGGATCTGACCTTCGCGGAGGCGCGCGAGGTCATGAACGAGATAATGGACGGGCAGGCGAGCGGCGTGCAGATGGCGGCCTACCTGACGGCGCTTTCGCTGAAGGGCGAGACGACGGATGAGATAACCGCCTCGGCGGTCGGCATGCGCGAGCACTGCATCAGGCTGCTGCACGACGTAGACGCGCTCGAAATAGTCGGCACGGGCGGAGACCACGCGAACTCCTTCAACATCTCGACGACGGCGGCGCTCGTCACGGCGGCGGGCGGCGTCGCGGTCGCGAAGCACGGAAACCGCGCCGCCTCGTCGAAGTGCGGGGCCGCGGACGTGCTCGAGGCGCTCGGCGTGAACATCACGATTTCGCCGGAGCGCAGCGCGCAGCTGCTGAAGGAGATAAACATCTGCTTCCTCTTCGCGCAGAACTACCACATCGCGATGAAGTACGTCGCGCCCGTGCGCCGTGAGCTCGGCATCAGGACGGTATTCAACATCCTCGGCCCGCTCTCGAACCCCGCGGGCGCGAAGCGCGAGCTGATGGGCGTCTACGACGAGACGCTCGTCGAGCCGCTCGCGCACGTCATGTCGCGCCTCGGCGTCTCGCGCGGCATGGTCGTCTTCGGACAGGACAGCCTCGACGAAATTTCTATGAGCGCGCCGACGACGGTATGCGAGATTCGCGACGGCTGGTTCCAGTCATACGAGCTGACGCCAGAGCGCTTCGGCTACGAGCGCTGCGCGAAGGCGGAGCTCGTCGGAGGAACGCCGCAGGAGAACGCCGCGATAACGCGCGCTATACTCGCCGGGACGGATCGTGGGCCGAAGCGCAGCGCCGTCTGCCTCAACGCGGGCGCGGCCCTCTACATCGGAGACAAAGCTGAGAGCGTCGAGGCCGGAGTGCGCAAAGCCGAGAAACTTATCGACTCCGGCGCGGCGGCTCGCAAGCTCGAAGAATTTATAAAAGAGAGCAATAAATGAACATCTTAGAGGAAATAGCAGAAAGGACGAGAATCCGCGTCGCGGAGGACAAAAAGCGCGCGCCGCTCGCGGAGGTGCGCCGCGCCGCGGAAGAGGCGGCGAAGGCGAGAGCTCCGCGCGGCTTCGAGAACGCGCTGCGCGGCGGCGACGTTTCGTTCATCTGCGAGGTGAAGCGCGCCTCGCCGTCTAAGGGGCTCATCGCCGAGGATTTCCCCTACCTCGACATCGCGCGCGGCTACGAGGCTGCGGGCGCGGCGGCGATATCGTGCCTGACCGAGCCCTATTGGTTTAAGGGCAGCGACGAATATCTGCGCGAGATAGCGCGCGAGGTACGCATCCCCGTGCTGCGCAAGGATTTCACGGTGGACGAGTACATGATATACTCTGCCTCGGCGCTCGGGGCCTCCGCCGTGCTGCTGATAGTTTCGCTGACTGACGGCGCGGCGCTGCGCGACTATATAGCCCTCGCGCACGAGCTGAATCTCTCGGCGCTCGTCGAGGTTCACGACGAGGCGGAGACGGAGCTGGCGCTCGGCGCGGGCGCGCGTATCGTCGGCGTCAACAACCGCGACCTCAAAACCTTCAAAGTGGATATGAACGTAAGCCTGCGGCTGCGCCCGCTCGTCCCGCGCGAAATCGTATTCGTCTCAGAGAGCGGAGTGAACGGCCCCGAGGATATAGAAAAGCTGCGCCGCTGCGGCGCGGACGCCGTGCTCGTCGGCGAGCGGCTGATGCGCGCGGCGGACAAGCGCGCGGCGCTCGCGGAGCTGAGGGGGACGGCGCGGTGACGAAAATAAAAATCTGCGGCCTCTCGCGCGAGTGCGATATAGATTTCGCCAACGAAACGAAGCCGGACTACGTGGGCTTCGTCGTGAACTTCCCGAAGAGCCGCAGGAACGTCTCCCCCGACAGGGCGCGCGAGCTCGCCTCGCGGCTGTCGCCCGAAATTACGCCCGTCGGCGTCTTTGTGGACGAGCGGCCCGAGGTTATAGCGGAGCTCGTAAGCTGCGGCGCGATTGCGGCGGCGCAGCTCCACGGCTCCGAGGACGGGGAATATATAAAAAATCTGCGCGCGCTCTGCCGCTGCGAGATTATTCAGGCCTTCCGCGTGAAGGACGAAGAGGGCGTGCGGCGCGCCGCGCAAAGCTCCGCGGATTACGTTCTGCTCGACGGCGGGCAGGGCGAGGGGCGGCGCTTCGACTGGAAGCTCGCGGAAAATTTCCCGCGTCCCTGCTTCATAGCGGGCGGCCTGTGCGCGGAGAACGCTGCGGAGGTTATGGAAAAGCTGCGCCCCTTCGCGCTCGACATGAGCAGCGGGGTGGAGACGGACGGATTCAAGGACTTGGAAAAAATCAGAGCGGCTGTCGCCGCCGTCAGGAGGTTTTCATAGATGAGCGGAGGAAGGTTCGGCGAACACGGCGATCCGGCGGGCAGCAGCAGCGCGCTGCAATCGGACGCGCCCTTATTACGCGTCCGGCGTTAATTCTGGCTGACGAGCCAACCGGAAATCTCGACACACAAAACAGCAGCGAAGTAATCGCGCTCCTGAAAGAAGCGTCAAAAAAATATGAACAGACCATTATTATGATTACTCATAGCCGCAGTATTGCGCAAACCGCAGACAGGGTATTGCAGGTATCAGACGGAGTCCTTACTGATTTTGGGAGGTGCCGCCAATGAAAAGCTATCTAAGCCTTATCCCTATCTCCGCAAAGGTCAGAAAACGGCAAAACAGCATGACACTTTTATGCATTGTATTTGCTGTCTTTTTGGTAACAGCTGTTTTCAGCATGGCTGATATGGGTGTCAAAATGGAGCAGTCCCGATTGCTGGAGAAGCATGGAAACCTGACCCTTCAGGACCTGCTAACTAATACAATGACCCAAACCCTTTTTCTGACAGCAGGTGTATTGTTCGTGCTGATATTGACAGCGGCCGTATTGATGATTTCCAGCAGTATGAACAGCAATATAACCCAGAGAACAAAGTTTTTCGGAATGATGCGCTGTCTTGGTATGAGCCGTCAGCAAATAATCCGTTTTGTGAGACTGGAAGCCCTGAACTGGTGCAAAACCGCTATTCCCGCAGGCGTTGCGCTTGGAATAGCAGTCACATGGTGCCTGTGCGCTGCCCTGCGTTTTATTGTCGGTGAAGAATTCTCCGGCATCCCTCTTTTCGGCATCAGCATGCCCGGTATTGTCAGCGGAATCGTTGTGGGTATCGTTACAGTATTACTCGCCGCAGGAGCTCCCGCAAAACGGGCTGCAAAAGTATCTCCTGTCACAGCCGTTTCAGGCAATTCACAAAATGATGGTAATGCACACCACACAGTAAATACACGCCTGTTTAAAGTTGAGACAGCGCTTGGCATTCATCACGCCCTGTCTGCAGCAAAAAACCTGATACTTATGACAGGTTCATTTGCCCTCAGTATTATTTTATTCTTAAGTTTTTCTGTTCTGATCGATTTTGTCGGCTATATTATGCCGCAGTCAGCCGGCACATCTGATATAAACATTACAAGTATTGACGGTTCAAATACAGTCAGCAGTGATTTGCCTGATACAATCATTGGAATGCATGGGGTAAAACGCGTTTACGGGCGCCGAAGCAGTTTTGATGTTTCCGCAGGATTACATTCAGGTGGGGCTAAGATTGATATTGTCTCTTACGATGACTTTGATTTGGACTGCCTTGTAAAAGATGGTATGCTGAAAAAGGGCAGCAATATTTCAAAGGTATACGGAAACAGCAAATATGTGCTTGCGGTCTGGGATAAAGACAGCACATTGGAAATCGGAGATAAAATAGATGTTGGTAATGAAGAGCTTGAAATCGCAGGCTTATTAAAATATAACCCTTTCAGCAGCAACGGTCTTACAAATGGAGAAATAACCCTTGTTACCTCCGGCGCTGTATTTACCCGTCTGACCGGCATCACTGACTACTCTCTCATCATGATACAGACAGCAAAGGATGTGACAGATGAAGATGTGACAGCAATCCGCAGCATATTAGACCAAAACTGCGTATTAAAGGACCTGCGTGGCCAGCACAATTCCGGCACTTATTTTGCATTTGTATTCTGCATATACGCGTTTTTAGCAATCATTACGCTGGTTACGGTGTTGAATATCGTAAACAGTATTTCCATGAGCGTATCCTCCAGAATAAAATCATACGGAGCAATGCGGGCGGTTGGGATGGACCAATATCAGATTACGAAAATGATTGCGGCCGAAGCCTTTACCTATGCTTTAATCGGCGGCCTTGTGGGTTGTGCAGCCGGTTTGCTGATTTACAAGCTTTTATATGACATTCTCATAATCTCTCACTTCAGCTACGCTGCCCTAAGTCTGCCTGCTGCCCCTTTACTGATAATCCTTTTCTTTGTTTGTATGGCAGCGATTGCAGCCGTTTATGCCCCTGCAAAGCGAATGAGAGACATGGAAATAACAGAAATCATAAACGAATTGTAGCTGCGTTATTGTTGCAGCTGCGTTATTGGCATTATGCGCCGGGACTTACCACCGGGACGGGAAGCCGGTCCGGGGGAGGGCGGGGTTAAGTCCGGGCTTGGCCGGTGCAAAGGCTGCGAAACAGGGAAATCATTTTCCGTAAGTTTCGCAGATTCCTGCCCTGGCCTCCTGTACCAAACCATATCATATGGTTTTATCTTTCGCCTTTGCCGTTCCCGGTTTTGTGTTCTGCAAATTTGTCAATCAATTCAACCTTAGACGTTCTCCCCATCCACTCATAATATTGACGCCACAGCGCCAATCCCTGTAAAGGGACACGCTCTTTGCCTATGGTGATATACTCAGTAATTTGGTCAGGTTTAAGGGAGCAATCGTGTTCCATGCAGTTATCTACTATAACAAATCCAGCTATCACATCTATTTCCACTTCATCCACGGTAAACTCTATAAAGGTCCTGGTCTTAAATTGAGGATCAGGGCTGGCAGCACCCATAGTTCCCATGTTCAAAAGAATGTTTTTGCATCGTTCAACATCTTTTTCATCAACCATGATGTCGATGTCATGAAACACCTCTGCCACTCCTTTAAAATACAAAAGCAGTGATGCACCGATAGCCCATAAAAGATTATCTTTGTTAAACTCTGCTGCTATTTTTTGTAATACATCCATCTTTTTCTGAAGATCATTCACGTTTAACCTCCCCTTGCAGATTATTCTGAATCTGCTCTCTGCAATCTGCTCTCTGCAATCTATTCCCTCAATCCTCTCTCTCAGTCTTTCCTTTCCATCCTTCAATATTGCTCATGGTTTCGTAACAATATTTTGTTGTGTGGGGATATTCATTCTCTGGTTTACCATGTACTCTTGCCCACGCAAAAGCAGGAACAGACAGAATAGATTCAAATGACAGGCTGCCTTTCAGTTTTCTTCTGCCGCTGACAATGTCGTTGTAATACCGTTTGGAATTAATTAATGCAGCACATCGAATATATAAAAACTCATCCGCAGAAAAACTTCTGTCCTTATAAATGTCCCCTGCAATTTTCTGAGTGTCTAACGAATATAAAAGCTCTGCCATGGTATCATGGAACGCAAAAATAAGGTCATCTCCCCAGGCAGCAAGCAATGTGACAAGAGGTTCAATGACAGCAATATCGTCCCCTTGCTTTTCCCAATCCAGGCAGGCATCTGTCAAATGAAAAAAATCAATTGCCGACATTTTCTTCTCATATAAAATAGCCTGAATAAAAATGGGCGGTTTCCCCGGCCCAGAAGTATAATATTTTCTCTCTTTTTTAACTTTATTGTCTTTATCCATATTTTATCTCCTTAAAATGCGGCTCTCCGTCCCCCATCACAAGTAACCCGGCTTATTCATATGGGTACTCTGGCTCGATTTCATAATGTACATCAAAGGGTTCAAGCCTGCCGTGCATTCTCCACATATCATAGGCGCTCCCGGCCGCAATCAGATTCCGCTTCTGCGTCAATTATACATTCCACCGCCATTTGAAATGTCGGCATATTGCCCCTTTCCATTCCTTCATAAAATAAATTATATCATATGGCGGGTGTATGCAGCAACAGGCAGATAGGGACGTTGCGGAATCCCAGCGGCCATGCTATACTTTTGTTGAAGTCAGACAAACTGTTTATGATAGGGTATACCCATGGCTGAATCACATTTGAAAAGAGGAAACATATGCCCGTATTAATGAAAGACAAATATTATAATTACGATTCGCTTCACGATTTGGCTTCGCGTATTCAAGCTGTCTTTCCCTCATTCCAGGAAAATGATTTTGTGGACCATATTATGAACGAAACATGGGATGCATTGGAACTGAAGGCCCGTATGCGGCAAATCACTATCAATTTAGGAAAATATCTGCCGGCAGACTATAAACAGGCACTGGGTATTATAGACCAGGTCATTGCCGGGTATCCTTCAGGGTATAACGATAATGCACTCATATACTTTCCGGATTTTGTTGAAGTCTATGGACAGGATGAATGCCATTGGGACTTGTCAATGGCCGCCATAGAACGATATACCCCGCTTTCAACTGCGGAGTTTGCCGTAAGACCGTTTATTATAAAGCAAGAAGCGCGCATGATGCAGCAGATGGCTGTCTGGGCCAGGCATGATAACGAGCATGTGCGGCGGCTTGCCAGCGAGGGCTGCCGTCCCGCCCTTCCCTGGGGCCAGGCATTGACCAGCTTCAAAAAGGACCCGTCGCCGGTACTTCCTATTTTGGAGCAACTGAACACGGACCCATCACTGTATGTCCGCAAAAGTGTGGCCAATCATTTAAATGATATTTCAAAAACCCATCCTGGCCTGGTTACAAAAATCGCAAGAGATTGGTATGGCAGGCATGAGTATACGAATTGGATTGTAAAACATGGATGCCGGACACTGCTTAAAAAAGGAAATCAGGAGGTGCTGGATATTTTCGGGTACCACAATGCCGGTTCCGTGGATATCGCTGATTTTACGTTAGGCTCTGCGTCTATTTCCCTCGGAGAAAATATGACGTTTTCGTTTACAGTTTCGGCAAAAGAAACAACAAAGGTACGGCTGGAGTATGCCATGGGCTATGTAAAAGCAGATGGAAGGCTGAGCCGGAAAATATTCCAGATATCGGAGATTTTGTTAAAGGCAAACCAGAAAAAGACATATATAAAAAAACATTCCTTCTCAGATTTAAGGACAAGGAAACATTATCCGGGAACACATTCCGTCACGCTTATTGTCAATGGCGCTGAGCAGGATACCTTGGATTTTGAATTGACAATATAGGTATTGGCTTTATTTATTACCGCAGCATAATACTTGATAAACTCAAATTTTCGGAGGTAAATATGATACTTGAAACAGAGAGATTATATCTGCGCGAGATGAATCAGTCCGATTTTGACTCTTTATGCAGCATCTTACAGGACGAGGATACCATGTATGCATATGAAGGTGCATTCAGCGATGATGAAGTCCAGGAATGGCTGGATAAACAAATTTTCCGTTATCAAAAATGGAACTTTGGTTTATGGGCAGTCATTCTAAAAGAAACCAATGAAATGATAGGTCAGTGCGGACTTACAATGCAGCCGTGGAAAGATACGGAAGTGCTTGAAATAGGTTATCTTCTTGCGCGGCCGTACTGGCATAAAGGGTATGCCATCGAAGCAGCAAAGGCGTGTAAAACGTATGCTTTTGAAATATTAAAGGCAGATGAAGTCTGCTCTATCATCCGGGATACAAATATAGCTTCCCAAAACGTAGCCATAAGAAACGGTATGACAATGACCGGCACATGGACAAAACATTACAGAGGTGTGGATATGCCTCATTACCGTTATGTGGTATCACGATGATATAAGCCAAAATTGTGGAAGGCAGGAATAAACAATGAGCAAATACAACGCCCTGTGGGAGTATGTACAGAAGAACGGAAGCCAGTCATTCAGGCTTACCTTTGAAGAAATACAGGATTTTGCCGGCATATCCATAGACCATTCTTTCCTGAATTATAAAAAGGAACTGACGGAATACGGCTATCAGGTCGGCAAGATTTCCCTGAAAGAACAGACCTGGCAGGGATACTTAAAACTGAATTTTCCGGGATAAATTATACCATATGGCAAGTGCATGCGGCAACAGGCAGCCGGACGGGGAAACCGTTGTGGAAATCAGGGGACCATGCTATACTTTTATAAGCGGATAGCGTTTAGTAATTCGGAGGATATACTTAATGAAAAATGTGCTTATTATTTCAGGTAGTCCCAGAAAAAAAGGGAATTCTCAAAGATTATGTGAAGAATTTAAAAAAGGAGCTGAGGATAAAGGAAACTCTGTGGAACTGATTCGGTTAGCAGAAAAGAAAATAGGATTTTGTAAAGCATGCGATGTTTGTATGAAAAATAATGGCACTTGTGTTCAGCAAGACGATATGGCTGAAGTTCTGGAATCTTTTAAAAAAGCAGATGTTCTGGTATTAGCAACACCTGTATATTTCTACGGTATTTGCGCTCAAATGAAAACATTTATTGACAGGACATATCCTATATGGCAGCATTTAGGAGAAAAAGAAGTTTATTATATTATTTCCGCCGGTCTGGGCGAAGACATAGTAAAACGTTCATTAGGTGATTTGGACGGTTTTGTCGAGCATCTAGAAAAACATGAGATAAAAGGACGTATTTATGCAACGAATGTTATGGATGCAGGAAAAGTCTGTGGAACGCCTTACATAAATATAGCTTATCAAATGGGCTGCCATATATAAACAGAGGGCTTCCTGTTCACAGAGACAGATTTAAGCCGCATGCCGGAGGCTGGATCTGACTCCCGTGATGAATGTCATTACTTGATTGGCATATGGGACTATAGCGAACTTGGAAATCATAAAATGGACTTGGAGTGAATGATATGGGGATTTTCAAGAAAACTTTTAGGATGATTTTTAAGAAAAATAATGGTAGTGAGAAGAAACATAATAATACGCTTGAAGAGGATATTCATTTGGCGTCAGATTGGGTGGTTAAAGCGCTAAATTCATCTGGCTACAAGGCAGACTATTCTTTAGAAAGCATGAAAGAAATCGACAGATTTTTTGATGAGCAGAGTTCCGAAACAGGGCTGCTTTCAAAAAACCGTGGTGAAATCTTATTTGGTCTAGCTTCATATATTGGAGAATCTGCTATCAAATTATATGGTGGAGAATGGAATACTGATGATAGCGACCCACAGGGAGAGATACATATTTCTGTCAAGTTAGCGGACGGTACTGTCATTTGGCCTGTTATCAGATGTATGAAACGATATGAACATGGGTCTGAAGAAAGTATTTATGCCTATCTTTTTGTTCTAAATAGTTAATTTGCCAGACGTCTCCCATCAAAAGTTAAGCTTTCCGATTCCTTCAGTGACCTAGAGGACGCGGCCATCTCCAGCACAAAACAAAGCTTTTATCGGAGGACAGATTAATGAAACGAATGGGTAAAATTATTATCGCCGGACTTTGTTTGGGACTGCCGTTACTCTTTGTAAAAATAGTATTTCAAATCCCAGATGACTTATTTTGGAAGTATTATCTGATTTGCGGAGGAATCGCAGTTGTTGGCACAGCAGCATTCAACCTCCTCTACAACCGGCGTTATCTGAAAAAGATGCAGGCAGCCGTACATCTGTTGGAATCCAACCGCGCAGAGGAATACATCACAGAAGTAGAGTCAATGCGCCGTCTCGCCAAAGGTCGCTTTGCAAACTGCATGCTTACAATCAATTTGTCAGCAGGATACTGCAAACTCAAACAATATGACAAGGCTGCCGAACTATTGGAAAGCATATCAGATGTGAAACTGTCCGGTGATTTAGAATTGGTTCATCGTCTCAATCTCTGCCTTTGTTACTTCTATCAAAAACAAACAGGCCGTGCAATGGCATTATACGAAAGCAGCCAAAGGATATTAAATCCATATCGGAACAGCAAGTTATATGGGGGAAATATCGCTGTACTCGATATTTATGCAGCAATCGGCCATAAAGATTATGCCCGTGCCGCAAAATTGCTGCAAACAGCCAGGAGCACATGGGATAATCCTCGTTTCTTAGATGACTATTGCTATTTGGAAGAAAACATTCATCAGACCCAATGACCTTGAATACAGTAACAGGTGACGGTACGGTGAAGGAAATACATATCAAGGCAGGTCCAGAGAATCATTGGATGAATTATATAAAGCCCAGCAGATTGATGGTATTGTTTTAGAACGGGACTGGGAATGTAGTGTCGTTAGCTGCGCCCAAGGTATCGCGCAAATAACCTTGGCCCCAGGAAACCGTTTCATCCGGGATATGCTATTTAATGAAAGGAATCACACAATATGGGAACGTTCAGAAAAATCATAGTGGACAATTCAGAATATATGTGGCTTTTCCGATATGACGATTATGATTATCAAAGGATTCCATACCTATTGATAACTACAAAAGCGTTCCCCAAAGCTACCCTGCATATCAATTTCCCAATTAAGGATCACTTCCTGCTCAACAGCGGCCTCCCCGCGGTTTTTCAGGGACAGCGAGTGAGCATAAATTTAAACCAGCCATTGTTCGTTTCCCAGATAATACAACAGTGCAGTAAACAGATAGATTTATCCAACCTGACCGGTTATCATTATCTGAATGGATTAGATATCTTAAAAACAATCGGTTATGAATTGTTTTGGTAACTTTCAGTTCATATAGGCGTTAAGCAGGATTTTATTTGGTAACTTGTGTGACAGGCTAAAAGCGAAATGTGAGCTTCCTGAGTTGAATGGGATGATCAATCGGATGAAAAATCGGGGTTGATAAAGATAATGAGGTAAAAGTAAATGAAAGAACTTGTCGGGGACAAATTCTATACAACTTTGTCTGAAAAATATAACGAACTTCTGCTTGACTATGTTTTGCTCAGTTGGGATGAGGACTATCACGGGGCAGAATCTCACAAAAAAGCTGTAATTGAAGCAATATTGTCAATACTTAACACAAGGCATCGTGTAGGCAACAACATAAAACATCCTCTGTTTTATGTGCATGAATCAGACATGCGGTGTATTGAATGTGACGCAGGTGCGTTCTTTTATGAGGATAACAGAGGACGGTTTAATAAAGGAGTCTCTGAAACGCCAGAGAAGATGAAAATGAACTATTGGCTTGCTTTTTCAGGGCCGCCTTATGGTATCCCCTACAGCAAAGAGGACTTTCGTAAAATCAATGATTCACTATTTCCTATACTGTTTAGAAAGGATTTGGAGATATTTAGCTGGAATGATGATTTCTCAAATTATTTTGATGATGGTAAAGAATGGTGGGGAACTGCTCTTTGGAGTATATACGATAAATGGATGAACCGTTTCGTCATTATAGGAGCTTCATTGACAGACTAATAGCTTTAAGCCGGTGGTAATAATGTGCAGAATCAGCTAAAAGACAGGGTTTTCCATATCGTATGTTAGGGCAGCGTGAGGGTTTGTCCGTATGGTTGACGATCTGCCTGTGAACTAAATTCAACTATGTGAAAGAAGGTCTTTCGTGGATACACATGATAGCCTGGGGCAAAGGGGCCTGGGAGATTTCATGCATGCAAAAAGGACCCAACGTATGGTTTTCACATACCTCAGGTCTATTATTTTTACTTTTTCAGCCCCAAAACAGCACATATATAACAGAAATCAGCCTCCCGGCCCTCTGTCTCCTGCTTTTAATTGCCGGATTAGGAAAAACACACTGGAAGGACCGCTTGCAAAGAAAAACGGCAGGAACGCCGTCTTTTTTCATGTTCTTGCATGTTGAACCGACAAGAAATAATCCCATGTACAATAGGTATCGTCATGTTCTACCTGGATTGAATAGCCTGCACACGCCAGGTATTGGTTGCAAAGCCCCATTTTTTCTTCCAGGTTATCCCGTTCATCTATATCTACATATATATCCAATCTTCCTCTTCCAGAAAATCCTCAAACTCCCACTGCTCTTTAATTCCAAGCATCAGGTCAACCGTTGGTTTCTGGGTCCGGTAGAGTTCCATATAATCCTTTGCTGTAAAAATAGTCTGAATGCGCTGTTTTTCAACCATATCCTTCGTTTATCCTCCATTATCCATGGCAAATAGCCTGGGGTTTGTATGCCCTTGTATATCCGGAAACCCAGGTCAAACGCCAAAATGTATCATATATTTCTCCCTACAGATTGCCTCGCATATTTTAACAGCCAGGGCTGCCAGCTGCTCATCCCTGTTCATCCTTCTATCCGCTATCACTATCTCCTGGAATGCGGGGAGGGATTCCGGCAGTATCAGGGTAATGCCCCACCTTGCGAGCCCAAAATACGCCCTTGCCATGCCAGCACCTCCCCTATATACTCTGTTTATGTGTCCTGTTCCTCTTTTATCCATATGGATACTCAGGCCAGATTTCATGATGCACATTAAACGGCTCAAGCCTGCCGAGCATTTTCCATATATCATAGGCACTCCCGGCCGCAATCAGGTTCCGCTTCTGCATCAATGCCCGTTTTGCCTGGAGATAATTCACATTCATGACCTTTGCATATGCCTTGATTCCCTCCAGGCTGAAGCAAGCAATGGCCTCTCCCATCCGGATTTTCAGACGTTCCCCGTCCGCCGCAATACCTCCATCTTATGATCCATGCAGGCTTATGATCCATGCAGGCTGATGCTCCATGTAGTACAGGTTCCCGTCACATCTTCCTCCTGGTTAGGCTGCTCCGCCCCATAAAGCAGGCGCCGTGACAGCCTCCTCAATTTCTATTTATCAATGCCCTGAATATGGTCAGGGTCCATATATTTCCATGCTTAAATTATAACATATGGTGCGTGTATACGGCAACAGACAGAGAGGGAGATGGAAACCGTTGTGGAATAAAGATGCGCATGTTATACTTTTGTAAACTGATTATTTCTCTACAGCAAAACTGGAATTGAATGGAGATATGGTATGACTTACAATGTAATAAATGAATTGATTGTTTCCACTAAATCATCAGGACATGAAATGTTCTGGAAATACGACGCAGAGTTCTTCATGCTGTTTTATGACAGGTACAGGAACACACCGTTCACAGACATTCCGGATATTGCTTTTATGTATATGGAAATAAATAACTGGCAGGGAATGAGTCTTAGGTGCGGAGTATGGCAATATTACGAGAGCGGCGCATTCCAAAACGGGAAATTTGAAAGGGTACTGTCTTTTCTGAAAGCAACTAACGAAGAAGAAATGGCATCTGTTTATGGATGCGGTATACACGATTATGCAAATGAAAAATATCAGAAAAACTATGACTATCCAGAGGAATGGTTTGATGAAACGGACAAGATAGACAAATGGATAAGCGACAATGAGGTATATCTCTATAAGTGGATGTATGATTTAATCTTGAATCATAAAAGCGAAGTATTGAAGTTTGGAGAAATATAGATTTAAAGATTTGTATTTGTATGTGGTCACAAAAGCCATGGGCAGACAGGATGATTCCTAACGCTGCATGGACGGAATATCCGTATTATGGTAGAATATTTATCATAAGAATAATTCCGGCGCAACAGAACCTAAACAGCCCAGGAAGGAGCAAGGAATGAGTTGGGATGTCATAATGATAAGGACACAGGCAAACAGCGAAGCCATAGACGAGATAAACAGCGAAGATATCATTCCATTTAAGCAGACAGAAATAGCCTCCGTGATAAAGAAAATCGCAAAAAAGCCTGGACTTATTTACAATTGTGATGATTTGTCCTGGCAGAACCTTGACAGCAGCCGCTGGTCAATTGAATTCAATGTTGGTGAACATCCAGATACGGAATCTGTCATGCTGCATATCAGAGGCGGTGAGCCAAAAGAGGTATTTGCTGTTTTAATGGCCGACTTAAATACCCGGCTCATCGACTGCAGTACAGGCAGATTTATCAGCCTGGATAAAACTACTGGATTTAAAAGATGGAAGGC
>UQVV01000003.1 GCA_900544635.1 uncultured Cloacibacillus sp.
ATGAGCAGCTTTTTCACGTCTGTGTAGTGCAGCCCCGTCGTCGGCTCGTCGAGCAGATAGAGCGTGTTGCCGCGGAATTTTTTGCCGAGTTCGGTAGCGAGCTTGACGCGCTGCGCCTCGCCGCCCGAGAGCGTCGTCGCGGGCTGTCCTAGGCGTATGTAGCCGAGCCCGGCCTCCTGTATCGTTTTGAGCTTGTTCGCTATACGCGGCACTGCGCTGAAGAACTCCGCAGCCTCGTCTACGGTCAGCTCAAGGACGTCGGCTATCGAAAGCCCTTTGTATTTGACTTCGAGCGTCTCTCGGTTATAGCGTTTTCCTTTGCAGACGTCGCACTTGACGTAGACGTCGGGCAGGAACAGCATCGAGACCTTTATCACGCCGTCGCCGTTGCAGGCCTCGCAGCGGCCTCCTTTGACGTTGAAGCTGAACCGGCCCGGCTGGTATCCGCGCAGCTTCGACTCCTGAAGTTCTGAGAAAAATTCGCGTATGTATGTGAATACGCCGGTGTATGTCGCTGGGTTCGACCTCGGCGTGCGTCCTATCGGGCTCTGGTCTACAAGGACGATGTTGCGCAGCGGCTCGTAGCCCGTTATCGAGTCGAATTTGCCGGGGCGTTCGCGGAAATCGCGGTCGAACTTGCCGCGCAGCCCTTTGTATAAAATTTCGTAGAGCAGCGTGCTTTTACCAGAGCCGGACACGCCGGAGAGGCAGGCGAAGGTGTTCAGCGGGATGTCTATGTTGAGCTTCTTGAGGTTGTTTTCGCGCGCGCCGCGCACCTTTACGAACGACGAGGGTTTGCGCCGCTTCGGGTGCGGAATGTACGTCCCGTCGGCCTCGCCGCGCAGGTAGAGCGCGGTGCTGGAGCTCCCCTTCATTATCTCCTCGGCGCTGCCGTTCGCTATCATCTCGCCGCCGCGCTCTCCGGCGCCCGGGCCGAGCTCGAGTATATGGTCCGCCGCCGCCATCGTGTCGCGGTCGTGTTCGACGACGAGGACGGTGTTGCCGATGTCGCGTATCGCGCGCAGCGTGTCGAGCAGCCTGTTCGTGTCGCGCGGGTGCAGCCCTATCGTCGGTTCGTCGAGCACGTAGAGGACGCCCGTGAGCTGCGAGCCTATCTGCGACGCGAGGCGTATGCGCTGGCTTTCTCCGCCCGAGAGCGTGTCCGCGCGGCGCGATAGGCTAAGATAGCCAGCGCCGACGTCGTTGAGGAAGGCGAGGCGCTTTTTCACCTCGATGAGCGCGACGCCGACGATTTTCTGCTCGCGCGCGCCGAGCTCAAGGCCGTCGAGCACCTTTATAAGCTCGTCGACGGGCATCTCCGTGAGCTGCCTGATGTTGTAGCCGCCGAGCGTGACGGCGAGCGCCTCGGGCTTGAGCCGCGCGCCTTTGCAGGTCGCGCAGACGTCCTCGACGCGGTAGCGGTCTAGCTCTTCTTTGTAATTCTCGGATTCCGTCTCGTTGTAGCGTTTTTCTATCCACGGGATGAGCCCCATGTACTTGCCGTTGTATTCCCAGTCGCCGCTGCGGTCGGTGAAAATCAGCGAAAGCACTTCGTCGGAGCCGTAGAGCATCGCCTCCTGCGCCTCGCGCGGCAGCTCGCCGAAGGGTTTCGATATGTCCCAGCCCTTTTTCTCCGCGAGCTTCTCTGCCTTCTGAATCATGTGCTTCATCGACTTCCACGGTATGAAGCCCCCTTCCGCGAGCGGAAGCTCGGGGTTCACGGCGAGCTCAGGCGAGAAGTGCATGTGGAAGCCGAGGCCGCCGCAGTCGGGGCAGGCCCCCGCTGGAGCGTTGAACGAGAAAAGCCGCGGCTCGATGTCCGGCAGGCTTATCTCGCAGACGGGACAGACGTACTTCTCCGTCAGCTCGTTGTCGGGCATTCCCTCGGAGACGAGCAGCACGAAGCCGTCCGATAGCTTGAGCGCCATTTCCACAGCTTCGCTGAGGCGCGAACGGTTGTCCTCGCGCACCTTCATGCGGTCGATGAGGCACTCTATCGTGTGGCGGCGCTTTTTGTCGAGCTCGACCGTCTCTTCGAGCCAGTAGAGAGTGCCGTCGATGCGCGCGCGCATGTAGCCCTGCTGGTGCAGCTTCAACAGCAGGTTCTTGTATTCGCCCTTCTTCGCCTTGACGACCGGCGAGTATATCTCGAGCGGCTTCCCGTCATATTCTTTGAAAATGAGGTCTATTATCTCGTCGACGCTGTAGCGGTGGACCTCGCGTCCGCATTTCGGACAGTGCGGCGTACCCGCGCGGCCGAAGAGCAGACGCAGATAGTCGTATATCTCCGTGACGGTGCCGACGGTCGAACGCGGGTTGTGGCCCGTCCCCTTCTGCTCTATCGAGATAGCCGGGGAGAGGCCCGTTATGTCGTCGACGTCCGGCTTGTCGGACATTCCGAGAAACTGGCGCGCGTACGATGAAAGCGACTCGACGTAGCGGCGCTGCCCCTCGGCGTAAATCGTGTCGAAGGCGAGCGACGATTTGCCGGAGCCGGAGGGCCCCGTGACGACGACCAGTTTATTTTTTGGGATATTTACGCTTACGTTTTTTAAATTGTGCTGTCTTGCTCCTGTAATTTTTATTTCCTGTTCCAATCGCGTTTCCGCCTTTCAGTTTCTGTATGTCGTCCCTGAGCTGAGCCGCGGTCTCGAAGTCGAGCTTCTCCACGGCCTCCCACATCTTCCGCTCCATCTCGGCGATGCTTTCCCTGCTCTCCGCGACCGGAGACGCGGCGCGCATTCCGGCGTAATGCTCTTCGCCGTCCTCGGTGAGCTCGTCGGGCAGAAGATTCCTGACGGATTTTATAATCGTCTTCGGCTCTATGTGATGTTCCTCGTTGAAGGCTATCTGCGCCTCGCGTCGGCGTTTCGTCTCCTTCATCGCGAGCGCCATGCTGTCCGTTATCACGTCGGCGTAGAGTATGACCTTGCCTGCGCTGTTACGCGCGGCGCGGCCTATCATCTGTATCAGCGAGCGGTGCGCGCGCAGGTAGCCCTCGCGGTCCGCGTCGAGTATCGCGACGAGCGAGACCTCCGGCAAATCTATGCCCTCGCGCAGAAGGTTGACGCCGACGAGCACGGCGAAGACGCCGAGGCGAAGGTCGCGCAGCAGCTCCGCGCGCTCGAAGGTGTCTAGCTCCGAGTGGATGTAGCGCACCTTTATGCCGAGGTCGGCCATGTACTCCGCGAGGTCCTCGGCGGAGCGCTTTGTCAAGGTCGAGACGAGCACGCGCTCGCCGCGGTCGATTATCGGCCGTATCTCGGCGAGCAGGTCGTCAACCTGCCCAGTAGCTTTATGCACTTCAACCTCCGGGTCTGGAATTCCCGTCGGACGTATGAGCTGTTCGACGACGTGGTCCGAGTGCTCGAACTCATAGTCGCCGGGCGTCGCGGAGATAAAGAGCGCGTTTTTCAGCACCGGCTCGAACTCGTCCCATTTCAGCGGCCTGTTGTCGAGGCACGACGGCAGGCGGAAGCCGTGCGCGACGAGTATCTCCTTGCGCGCGCGGTCGCCGTTGTACATGCCGCGCACCTGCGGCAGCGTCATGTGCGACTCGTCTATGAAAAAGAGCGCGTCCTTCGGAAAGAAGTCGAGCAGCGTGCCCGGCGGGTCGCCAGCCTCGCGTCCGTCGAGGTAGCGGGAATAGTTCTCGATGCCGGAGCAGTAGCCGACCTCGAGCAGCATTTCGAGGTCGTACTTAGTGCGCATACGCAGCCGCTCTTCTTCAAGATATTTGCCCTCGCTCGTGAAGCGCGCGCAGCACTCCTCCATCTCTTTCTCTATCGCGCCCGCGGCGTTCTTTATCGCGTCGGGGCTCGTGATGTAATGCTTCGACGGGAAGATGCCCGCCTTCTCCTTGCGCATCACGCTGTTGCCGCTGACCGGGTCTATCTCGTCTATGCGCTCTATCTCGTCGTCGAAGAAGTATATGCGCAGCGCCGTATCGCTGTACGAGGGGAATATCTCCATTGTCTCGCCGCGGCTTCTGAACGTTCCGGGGATGAGCGTCATGTCGTTGCGCTCGTAGTAGTTCGCGAGCAGCTTCATCATGAAGTCGCGCCGCTCCCAGCGCTCGCCGCAGGCGAAGCGGAATATCGCGTCCTCGTAGTTTTTGCGCTTGCCGAGTCCGTAGATGCACGAGACGCTCGCGACGACGACGACGTCGCGCCGTTCGAGCAGCGCCTTCGTCGTCATGAGGCGCAGCTTCTCTATGCGCTCGTTGACGGAGGCGTCCTTTTCGATATAAACGTCGGAGGCCGGTATGTAGGCTTCCGGCTGGTAGTAGTCGTAGTAGGAGACGAAGTAATTAACGGAGTTTTCCGGGAAGAACTCCTTGAACTCGCTGTAGAGCTGCGCGGCGAGGGTCTTGTTGTGGGCGAGGACGAGCGTCGGGCGGTTGAGCCGCGCGATGACGTTCGCCATCGTGAAGGTCTTGCCGCTGCCAGTGACGCCGAGCAGCGTCTGATGCGTCCCGTCCTTTTCAAGAAAGCCGCGCACAAGCTTTTCGACGGCCTGCGGCTGGTCGCCGGAGAGGCCGAAGGGCGCGGTCAGCTTAAATTTATCTTCCATTTTGTCTTTCGCGCACATCCTCCGCAATCTAACTAAAACCGTTAAATTCTAGCACAAACGGTCAAGTTGTGCGCGGCGCATAAAAATCGGGCCGCCCTTCGCGGAGCGGCCCGTGCGATTTTTTATTTGTTTTCGTCCATCGGAGCGTTGAGCGTCTTTTCGTCGACCTGTTCGATGTCGGGAAGCTCACGCACGACTTCGTCTCCTGACTCTGAGGAGGAGCCGCCGCCGTTCTCTTCCTTTGGCGCTTCTCCGTCCTCCGCCTCGGCGTTTTTTTCCTTATCGCCCTCGGCGTGGTGCTCCTTCTTCGGATAGCCGAGAAGCTCGTCGAGCTCGTCGCCTTCGAGCACCTCTTCCTTGAGCAGCCGCTGCGTTATCTCTTCGAGGCGCTCGCGGTTCTCCGTCAGTATCTCCTGCGCCTTGTTCATACAGCTGTCGATTATCGCGCGGATTTCAAGGTCTATCGTATGCGCGACCTCTTCGCTGTAGTTCCTGTCGTCGACTATGTCGTGGCCGAGGAATACCTCGTGCTGCTTGCGTCCGAGCGTGACGAGGCCGAGCTTGTCGCTCATGCCGAACTGCGTCACCATCTGGCGCGCTATCTGCGTCGCGCGCTCGAGGTCGTTCGACGCGCCGGTCGTAACGTCGCCGTAGCGTATCATCTCCGCGACGCGGCCGCCGAGCAGCACGCAGATCCTGTCGGAAAGCTCCTGCTTCGAGACTAGGAAGCGGTCCTCCTCAGGCAGCTGCAGCGTGTAGCCGAGCGCCATGTGTCCGCGCGGGATTATTGAAATCTTGTGGACGGGGTCGGTGCCCTTTATCTTCGCCGCTACGAGCGCGTGGCCCGCCTCGTGGTAGGCGATTATTTCGCGTTCCTTCTCGCTTATGACGCGGCTCTTGCGCTCGGGGCCGGCCATGACGCGGTCGATAGCCTCTTCGAACTCCGGCATGCCGAGCTTTTCCTTGTCGCGGCGCGCCGAGAGAAGCGCCGCTTCGTTGACGAGGTTCGCGAGGTCGGCTCCGACGAAGCCGGGCGTCCTGCGCGCAATCACGTCGATGTCCACGTCGTCCTCTATCTTCTTGTCGCGGAGGTGGACCTTCAGGATGTCGCGGCGTCCGTTGACGTCGGGACGGTCGACGACGACCTGGCGGTCGAAGCGTCCGGGGCGCAGAAGCGCCGGGTCGAGTATGTCTGGGCGGTTCGTCGCGGCGATGAGGATTATGCCCGAGCCCGCTTCAAAGCCGTCCATCTCGACGAGCAGCTGGTTCAGCGTCTGCTCGCGTTCGTCGTGTCCGCCGCCGAGGCCGGCTCCGCGGTGGCGCCCCACCGCGTCTATTTCGTCTATGAATATTATGCAGGGCTGATATTTGCGCGCCTGCTCGAAGAGGTCGCGGACGCGCGCAGCGCCGACGCCGACGAACATCTCGACGAAGTCGGAGCCGCTGATGCTGAAGAAGGGAACGTCGGCCTCGCCCGCGACGGCCCTCGAAAGGAGCGTCTTACCCGTTCCGGGAGCGCCGAGCAGAAGCACGCCGCGCGGCACTCTCGCGCCGAGCTTCGTGAATTTCGCGGGGTCTTTGAGAAACTGCACGACCTCTTCAAGCTCTTCCTTCGATTCGTCGCATCCGGCGACGTCGTCGAAGGTCACCTTCGGGCGGTTGTCGAGGAAAAGCTTCGCCTTGCTCTTCGCGAAGCCCATTACCTTGCTGCCGCCGCCCTGCATGTTGTAGATGAAGTAAATCCAGACGCCGATGAGCAGGAGCGTCGGGAGCAGCGACGTGAGCAGCGCCGTCAGCCACGAGTTCTTCGGCGGCGGCACTACCTCGACCTCCACGCCCTTTGCGGCGAGGATCGAAGGCAGCGTCGAGGCGTCGAGAATGAAGGTCTTGAACTCGCCGCCGGACTTCAGCGTTCCGGTGAGCTGTTCATGGTCGATGCGCACCCTCGCGACGTTGCCGTTGTTGACCTCGTTCAGCATCGCGCTGTACGGCATCACGTTCGTCTGCGAGGATTTCTGATTGCTGTCGGGGCCGAGGAATACATTGACGAGGCTGACCACAAGCACGATCAGCACAATGTACATCCCCACGTTCTTAGAAATTTTCTTCAATCTATGTTGTCCTCTCTTTCCAGTTCTTCCTTTTTTATAAAACTAATCTGCGGGCTCGGCGACGTGTATCGCGGGGAGCTGGCGGAAGCGTCCCGCGTAGTCGAGGCCGTAGCCGATGACGAATTCGTCCGGGATGACGAAGCCGGAATATCTCACGTCTACCGGCTGCGTGCGGCGCTCCGCCTTGTCGAGCAGAACGCATATTTCAAGCGACGCGGGGCCGCGCCCGCGGAGCAGCTCGCTTATGTAATTCAGCGAGAGCCCTGTGTCGAGGATGTCTTCGACTATCACGACGTGCTTGCCGCGGATGTCGGTGCTGAGGTCCTTCTGTATCTTTACGACGCCGCTGCTTTTCGTCGAAGCGCCGTACGAAGCTATGGCGAGGAAGTCGAGCTGCACGTCTACGTCCGGCCCGATCTCGCGTATAAGGTCGGAGAAGAATACGACCGCGCCCTTCAGCACGCAGACGAAGACGACCTGCTTTCCGGCGTAGTCTTCGCGTATCCTGGCTCCGAGCTCTTTAACTTTTTCTCTTATTTTCTCTTCGGGGATAAGCGTTCTGCCTATTCTATATTCCACTCTCAAGCACTCCTTTGCGGAGAAAAATCGGTCTGCAACAACAGAGAATGATACCACACTTTAATTATCCCGCCCACCACGGGAGAGAATTTTCGCCGCGGCTTTTTCCGCGCGCGCGCGCTTTCTCAACGTCGGCGCGCCGCAGCCAGCCGGCGCCGCGCTCCGAATAGCACACCTCGACGTCCAAGGCCCACTGGAAGCGCCAGAAGCCGCCGCGGCGCATCAGAGCCGCGAGCTCCTCGGTGCGGCGGCGCGAGAGCACGGGAAGCGACAGCAGCGCGCCCTGCGAGCGCAGCATCTCGTAAAGCATACTGTCGGGAAAATCCTTCAGCGCGGAGACGCGCCACGCGGCGAGCGCCGGAGGCTGCGCGTAGGAAACGCTTTCAAGCGCGCGGCGAACCGCCGCCTCGCGTTCCTCAGTTTCGCGTGCGACCTGGCGGGCTAGGCCGAGCATGACGTTTTCAAAGCCCGGGTTGAGGTTGTCCTTTATCCACGGTATCAGTATGTTTCGTATCTTGTTGCGCATGTAGTCGGATTCGTCGTTCGTCGCGTCGTCGCGCCACGGGACGCCGTTTTCTGCGAGCAGCGCGCGCAGCTCGGCACGCGTGAAATCTATGACGGGGCGGACGATGCTTCCGCGCCGCTCCGGTATTCCGCGAAGTCCGGCTAGCCCCGTGCCGCGCGCGAGATTAAGAAGCTGCGTCTCCACCACGTCGTCGGCGTTGTGTCCAACCGCGATGAACGGCAGTCCGTAACGGCGCGCCGTCTCTTCGAAATGCTCGTAGCGCGCGCGGCGGCCGGCCATCTCGAACGACTCGCCCTTCTCGCGCGTCTCGTGCACGTCGACCACCTTGACGGCGCACTCTATCCCCCACCCGCGGCAGAGCTCGCGCGCAAATTCCGCGTCGCGGTGTGATTCGCCCTCGCGCGTGCAGTGGTCGAGGTGCGCCGCTACGACGCGCCCGTTGAAAAATTCCCTGAGCATCCAGAGCGTCGCGACAGAATCTCCGCCGCCGGACAGGGCGCATACGACGCCCTCCGCGCCGGCCCAGCCCTGACGCTCAGCCGCGGCGAGGAACTTCTTCCTCGCTTCAATCAGAGATGCCTTCGTGCTCTTTCCGTCCAAACGGGCACCACCGTATCATAGTGCATTCGCCGCAGCGCGGCTTGCGCGCGTTGCATATTCCGCGCCCATGCTCCAGGAAATTCAGATGTCCGCCGCGGAAGCGTTCCTTCGGCAGCTCGGCTTCGAGAATTTCCTGAATTTTATCGGGCGGCAGCTTCTCCGCGGCCCAGCCGAAGCGTTTGCTGAGGCGCGTGATGTGCGTGTCGACCGGGAAGCCCGGAAGGTCGAGGTCGAAGCACTCGACGATGGCCGAGGTCTTCGGGCCGACGCCGGGCAGCGAGGTCAGGTAGGCGCGCACGTCTGGCTGCGTCCAGCCGCGGAGCTCCTTTATCGAGTAGACGCCGAACTTGTCCTTCACGGCCGCGAGTATCTGCTGTATGCGCGGCGGCTTCGTGCCGCTCATGCCAGCGATGCGAAGGACGTCCTTCAATTCCTCGATGTCGGCGTGCGCTACCTCCTCCCACGACGAATAGCGCGCCTTCATGTTGGCGAACGCCTTGTCGCGCAGCTTATCGTTCGTGTTCTGCGATAGTATCGTAAGTATGAGGTCGTCGAGCGGCTCCTCGTAGCAGAAGTCGCTCGCGGGCCGCGCCTCGTTGCCGTAGAGCCTTTCGAGCTCGTCGAGAATTTCCTTAACGTCGTGCAGCGCCATCACTCGGCCTCTTTTCCGCCCTGCTCCGGCGCGGCTTCCGCGGCGGATTTTTTCGGCGCTCTCTTTTTCTTCGGCGGGTCTATCCTGTCGCTGATGACCTTTTTGTAGCGGTACGAGCGTTCGAGCCAATCCTCGAGAGCGGCCTGCACGCGCCCGTGTACGCTCTCCTTCGGGTAATCGCCGTTCTTGTCTGGCGTTCCTGCCGGGACTCCGGTCAGTATCTCTATGCCTTCGTCTATCGTCGATATGCTCCAGATATGGAATTTGCCTTTTTTAACGGCTTCCGTAACCTCGTGGCTCAGCATCAGGTGCTGTTCGTTCTGCACCGGTATCATTACGCCCTGACGCCCAGTCAGGCCGTTGTGCTTGCAGTAGCCGAAGAAGCCTTCTATTTTTTCGTTGACGCCGCCTATAGGCTGGATGTTGCCGCGCTGGTCGACCGACCCGGTGACGGCGATCCCCTGATTCAGCGGTATCTCGGATATCGCAGAGAGCAGGCAGTAGAGCTCCGTCGAAGAGGCGCTGTCGCCCTCGATGCCGCCGTAGGTCTGCTCAAAGGCTATGCGCGCGCTTATCGAAAGCGGATATTTCTTCGCGTACATGCGCCCGAGGTAGCTCGACAGCGTCATGAGTCCCTTGTTGTGTATCGGCCCGGTCATGCGCACCTCGCGCTCTATGTTGACGACGCCCTCGGTACCCATAAAGACGTTCGCCGTTATGCGCACCGGCGAGCCGAAGGAATGGTCTATAAGCTGCGAGACGGTCAGGCCGTTTATCTGGCCGACCTCAAAGCCGTCCGTGTCGATGCGGATGACGCCGTTCCTGTATTCGTCGAGGACCTTCTCCTCCCACATGTCGTAACGGAATATTTTTTCCGAAAGCGCCTTTCTGACGTGGTCGATGCCGACCTGACGCTTGCCCTCCGCCTTAGCGAGCGCTGTCGATTCGACGAGAATTTCCGCGATTTTATTGAGCTGCGTCGAGAGCTTGTTTTTGTCCTCGACGAGGCGCGCGGCCCATTCGATGACCTCGCCGACCGCCGCCGCCGTGAAATGCAGCTTGCCTTCGCGCTCGACGAACCCCGCGACGAAGCGCGCTATCTGCATCTCGCTCTCGTCCGTGCGCGCCATCTCCGAGTCGAACTCGGCCTTTATCTTGAAGACCTTCGAAAATTCCGGGTCGTATATATTCAGCAGGTAATATAGGTACGGCGTGCCGACGATGACTACCTTCATGTCGACCGGTATCGGCTCGGGACGCAGCGACGAGACCGGGATGTAGCCGAGCTGCTCCGCGAGGTTTTCTATCGAGAGCTCGCGGTAGCGCAGCACGCGCTTCAGCACGTCCCATGACATGAACTGGCGCAGCAGCTCGTCCGCGTCGAGCAGAAGGAATCCGCCGTTCGCCCTGTGCATGGCGCCTGGCGTTATGCGGCGGAAGTCCGTGTAGAGATTTCCCTGACGGTTCTCGTAGTCGACCTTGCCGACGAGGTTGTAGTATATCGGGTTCGTCTCGCTGATGACGGGCGCGCCTTCGTTCGGATTGTTGCAGACGAAGGCGTTGACCTCGTAGCGCGAGAAATCTACGTCGGCCTGGTCGTCGCGCACCGCGGCGAGGAATACGTTGAAATTCGCGATAAGGTCTTCAGTGAAGTCGTCGAGCCAGCGTTCGAGCTTTTCGTTGGGCTGGTATTTCGCGCGCAGCTCAGACATGACGGGCGCGATCGCGACGCGGCATATCTGGCTTTCAAGCTCGTGTATCTTGTCCTTAAGATCCTTTTCCTTCTCGCGGATGAGACGCAGCTTTTCGAGAGTCTTCTGCGAGATTTCCTCAGAGGCCTTCTGCAGCTCCGCCTGCTGCTCTTCGGTGAGTTTTTCAAATTCCTCCTGCTGCATCTCGCGCAGCACCGGCTCCTGCGCCTTAGGCTCTTCGCCCTCCTCGGCGTCGTCGTTCTGCGGCGCGACGGGCGGAGCCATAATCAGCGGCAAGTTGACGAAGCCCTGCGGCGTGCGCTTGATGGCGAAGTTTTTCGACTCGGCCCATTTGCGCAGCTCGTCCATTATCGAGTTGACTTCGTCCTGGAATGCCTTGACGAGATGCGCCTTGCTGTCCTCGAACTCGTTGTTGTCGAAGGCCTTCGAGAGCGCCGTCTTCAGCTCCTCGACGGCGTCGGCCGCGTCCTTCGTAAGCTCGCGTCCCTTGCCGGCCGGCAGGTTTATCGCAAGCGGCACGCTCGGGTCGTCGAAGTTATATACATAGACCCAGTCGTCCGGCGCAGGCATCGAGGCGGCGGCGCGCTTAAGCTCGTTCATCGCGTAGGTGGTGCGCCCGCAGCCGGGTTCTCCCACCATGAAGATGTTGTATCCTTTGCTCTGTACGGATAATCCGAAATTGACCGAACGCACGGCGCGCTCCTGCCCGATGAGGCCGGAGAGCTGGTCGAGCCCCTTCGTCGTCCTGAAGCCGAGGGCTTTCAGATTCGCGGGGCGGCGCAGGCTGTTCGCCGAAAGTTTTCTATCTTCTGAAAGGGACATTAAGCTCCTCCTGAGTTCCCGCCTTAACGGCGGCAAAAGTTAATATTAGTCAGATGTTGATTATAGCACAACGAAACAATATTGCGGGCAGACATCTTATATTTCGGCGGCGCGGGTATAAAAATAAGGGAGAACGGCGAACGCTCTCCCTTTCGATTCGATTTCTTTATATCTATATATAAATACGAAAGAAATACTAGTTGATGAAGCTTACAGCTTTTCCACGTTGGAAGCCTGGGGGCCTTTGCTTCCCTGCGTGATTTCAAAGCTTACCTTCTGGCCTTCGTCGAGGGTCTTGAAGCCCTCGCCCTGGATTGCGCTGAAGTGTACGAATACGTCGTTGCCCTCATCGGTGGTGATAAATCCGTAGCCCTTCGTCGCGTTGAACCATTTTACTGTGCCGTTGCTTTTCAAGGTGTTGCCTCCCAACAGGAAATATTGTCTCATCGGCTTGCACCGACTGCCTAACATTATACTTTTATTATGCGCTTGTCAAGGAGAATCACTGAATTTCCAGTTTTTTTCATCGTTTTTCATCAAATATCTGATTCTATAACAAACGGCTGAATAAATCAACGCCCATGTGTAAAGTCATCCCCTCTTCGGAAAATGATTCCACAGACCCATGAATTTTGCCGGAAAGCAAAAATTTTTATTTGTAATTTCAGCGAAAAGTATTGTTTGATATTCGTTGATGTATTATAATACCAGCGTTAAGTCAGTATTGGTTAAATACGACTTGCAGGGAGGGATCCATATGGATATGAATAAACTTACGCAGAAGTCGCAGGAAGCTTTTTACGACGCGCAGAACCTCGCCGTCCGCTACGGACATCAGGAGGTCGACGCCGAAAACGTAGCTCTCGCTCTTATAAAGCAGGAGAACGGGCTCATTCCGCGGCTTCTCGAAAAAATGAACGTCCCCGTGCGCAACATAGCGGGAGCGATAGAGAACGAGCTGAACCGCAAGCCGAAGGTTTCCGGCGCGGGTCAGGAAAGCGGCAAAATCTACATCTCGCAGCGTCTTTCGAAGATTCTGGTGCGCGCCGAGGACGAGGCGAACGGCCTCAAGGACGAGTACATATCGGTCGAGCACATTTTCCTCGCGATACTCTACGAGACGAAGGGCAGCCCGCTCGGCAAGATATTCGAGACCTTCGGAATTACGCCGGACAATTTCCTCAAGACGCTTTCCGAAGTGCGCGGCAACCAGCGCGTGACGAGCGACAACCCCGAGGACACCTACGACGCGCTTGAAAAATACGGGCGCGACCTCGTGAAGGCCGCGCGCGAGAACAAGCTCGACCCGGTCATCGGACGCGACGAGGAGATTCGCCGCACGATACGCATACTGAGCCGCAAGACGAAGAACAACCCCGTGCTGATAGGCGAGCCGGGCGTCGGCAAGACGGCTATAGCCGAAGGGCTCGCGATGCGCATAATGCGCGGCGACGTGCCGGAGAACCTCAAGGACCGCATCATCTTCGCGCTCGACATGGGCTCGCTCATCGCAGGCGCGAAGTTCCGCGGCGAGTTCGAGGAACGGCTCAAAGCAGTGCTCGACGAAGTCAAGAAGAGCGACGGACGCATCATCCTCTTCATAGACGAGCTGCACACGATAGTCGGAGCGGGAAAGACCGACGGCGCGCTCGACGCGGGCAACATGCTGAAGCCGCTGCTTGCGCGCGGCGAGCTGCACTGCATCGGCGCGACGACGCTCGAGGAGTACCGCCAATACATAGAGAAGGACGCGGCGCTCGAGCGGCGCTTCCAGCCCGTGCTCGTAGAGCCGCCGAGCGTAGAGGACACCGTCTCGATTCTGCGCGGCCTCAAGGAGCGCTTCCAGGTCCACCACGGCGTGCGCATCAAGGACAGCGCGCTCGTCGCGGCGGCGGTGCTCTCGAACCGCTATATCACTGACAGGTTCCTGCCCGACAAGGCGATCGACTTAATCGACGAAGCCTGCGCGATGATACGCACGGACATAGACTCGCTGCCGGCTGAGCTCGACACGGCGAACAGGCGCGTCATGCAGCTCGAAATCGAAGAAGCGGCGCTGAAGCTCGAAAAGGACAAGGCGAGCATGGAGCGTCTCGAACATCTCCAGAAGGAACTCGCCGACGCAAAGGAGAACGCGAACACCCTGCGCGCGCAGTACGAGGCTGAAAAACAGGACATCTCGAAAATCCGCAATGTGCGCGAAGAAATAGAGAAGGTCCGCCATCAGATAGAGGACGCGGAACGCAGCTACGACCTCAACCTCGCCGCGCAGCTCCGCTACGGAACGCTGAACAAGCTTGAAGCCGAGCTCAAGGCCGAGGAGCAGAAGCTCCAGGAGGCCGAGGGCGGAAAGCCGAAGCTTCTGCGCGAGGAGGTAACGGAGGACGAGATAGCAGAAATCGTCTCGAAATGGACCGGAATTCCGGTCGCGCGCCTCGTCGAAGGCGAACGGGAAAAATTGCTGCACTTGGACAACATCCTGCACGAACGCGTAGTCGGCCAGGACGAAGCCGTAAGCCTCGTCGCTGACGCGGTGCTGCGCGCGAGATCCGGAATCAAGGACCCGAAGCGCCCGATAGGCTCCTTCATCTTCCTCGGCCCGACCGGCGTAGGAAAGACGGAGCTGGCGCGCGCGCTCGCCGAAGCGCTCTTCGATTCTGAGGAGAACATCGTCAGGATAGACATGTCCGAGTACATGGAGAAGCACACAGTCTCGCGCCTCGTCGGAGCGCCTCCGGGATACGTCGGATACGAGGAGGGCGGCCAGCTTACGGAAGCGGTTCGCCGTCATCCGTACTCGGTCGTACTCTTCGACGAGATTGAAAAGGCGCACCCAGACGTATTCAACATCATGCTCCAGATACTAGACGACGGGCGCGTTACGGACAGCCACGGGCGCACGGTGAGCTTCAAGAACTGCGTCATAATCATGACGAGCAACATCGGCGCTCAGATACTGATAGAGGGCATGGACGACAAGGGCGAGCTGCCGCAGAGCGCGATAGACGAGGTAATGTCCATCATGCGGTCGAAATTCCGCCCCGAGTTCCTGAACCGCATAGACGAGATAATCTGCTTCAAGCCGCTGACGCTTGAGAACCTGCGCGAGATAGTGCGCCTCATCCTGCGCCAGCTTGAGCAGCGCCTCAACGACCAGGGCATCAAGCTCGACGTCACCGACGCGGCGCTCGACCTCTGCGCGAAGAACGGCTACGACCCGGTCTACGGCGCGCGTCCGCTGAAGCGCTACGTGCAGAAGGCCCTCGAAACGCGCATCGCGCGCGCTATAATCGGCGGCGACGTACGCGACGGCGGCACGATACACGTCGTCGACAACGACGGCAAGCTCGACATGACCTTCGAGAACGCCGCGAAAGAAACTGAATAAGGCGGCACAGGCCGCAGAAGATACAGGCCGGACGGCGGCAGCAAAGCCGTCCGGCTTTTTACGGCCCGCGCGCGGCGCGGACGCTGTGAAAAAATCGAATTATTATTTATAATAGACGACTGAAAAATTTGGAAGGGAAGATACAGATGGCTGAGAAAATGGAATTTCAAAGCGAAGCTAAACAGGTTCTGGAGCTGATGATCAACTCCGTATATTCGAACCCGGATATATTCGTGCGCGAGCTCGTCTCCAACGCCTCCGACGCGATAGACAAGCTGCGCATCGAGAGCCTCAGCGACCAGTCGCTCGCGGAATACGCGAAAAACGGCCGCATAGACATAACGATAGACAAAAAGGCCGGGACGCTGACCTTCTCCGACAACGGCGTCGGCATGAGCCGCGACGACCTCGTCTCCTACCTCGGCACGATAGCGCGCAGCGGCACGGGCGAGTTCATAAAGGCGCTCAGCGAGGCAAAGAACGGCTCGGCCGGCGACCTCATCGGGCAGTTCGGCGTCGGCTTTTATTCGAGCTTCATCGCCGCAGACAAAGTCACCGTAGAGACGCGCAAGGCCGGCTCCTCCGAAAGCTGGAAGTGGGAATCGACCGGCGACGGCACATATACGATAGACGGCGGCGCGCGCGAGATGAACGGCACGACTATAACGCTGCACATGAAGCCAGCCGGAAAAGACGACGACGGCGAAGAGCTCAAGGACTACCTCTCCGAGTGGACGATACGCAGCATCATTAAGGAATACTCCGACTTCGTAACCTACCCTATTTACGTCAAGGATGCGGAGGACGATAAAAAAGACGAAAAGGAAGAGCCCGTCAACTCGATGAAGGCGCTCTGGACGCGCCCGCAGAAGGAGATAACGGACGAGGAATTCAACGAATTCTACCGCCACATCTCGCACGACTGGGAAGACCCGCTCGAGCGCATCTACTACAAGGCCGAGGGCATGAGCGAATTCCGCGCGCTGCTCTTCATCCCGTCGCGCCCGCCGATGGACCTCTTCTATCAGGACGGCAAACACGGCGTACAGCTCTACATCCGCCGCGTCTTCATAATGAACGACTGCAAGGAGCTCATACCGGAATACATGCGCTTCATCAAGGGCGTCGTAGATTCCGAGGACCTCTCGCTCAACGTCTCGCGCGAAATGCTCCAGCAGGACCGCCAGACGGCGCAGATCAAGAACAGCCTCACGAAAAAGGTGCTCGACACGCTGTCGAAGCTGCGCAAGGACAAGCCCGAGACCTACGCTAAATTCTGGCAGACCTTCGGCGTCGTCCTCAAGGAGGGCATAATCTCCGACACGCGCCACCGCGAGGAGATAATGAAGCTCTGCTCCTTCGAGACCTCCGAGGGCGAAAAGACGACGCTCGAAGACTACGTGATAAAGATGCCGGCGGGCCAGGACAAGATATACTACCTCACCGGCTCGTCGCTCGACAACCTGCGCAACTCGCCGAAGCTCGAAGCCTTCAAAAAGCGCGGCGTCAGCGTCCTGCTCCTCAGCGACCCCGTCGACGAAATATGGGTCAACAACGCGCGCAAATTCGACAAATACGACTTCGTATCGGCGTCGGCCGAAAACGTCGACCTGCCGAAGGGCTCGGAAAAAGACGGCGAACACTCCGAAGAGGTCGAAAAGAGCGGCCTCGTCAAGAAGCTCAAGGACGCGCTCGGAAGCCTCGTCGAAGACGTGAAGGTCTCAGACCGCCTCGTCGACTCCCCCGTCTGCTTCGTTCAGAAGGGCGAGGAAATATCGCCTCAGATGCGCAACTTCTTCAAGGCGATGGGACAGGACGTTCCCGAAGAGAAGCGCGTCATGGAAATCAACCCCGACCACGCGCTCATCAAGAAAATCGCCGAAGAATCCGAAAAGCCGGACTTCAACGCGAACGACTGGTCAAGCGTCCTAATGGGCCTCGCCTCGATAGCCGACGGCCAGCCCGTCCCCGACGGCAAAAAGTTCACAGCCCTGCTCAGCAGAATGCTCGAAAAATAACGCCGCACAAACGAAGCGCCCTCCGCACGGAGGGCGCTTTTTCGTATAATCAGGAGCTCATCCTGTAATAGTCCCAATTTCCCTTAATTCTGCGCGTGACATAGCGGTTGTCGCCGCCGGGCTCGTCGTACCGCCATGATTCGCCGTCGGGGCGGAGCTCGATTTTCGCGTTCTGAAAGGCTTTCGGCGCGCCGTCGGGCGAATGGTAGAAGCCGCTGTAAAATCCCGCCGGGGCGATGCCGAAGGAAAAGCAGGCGAAACCGACCGTGCCGTCCGCGCTTTCAAAGGAAACGCCATGCACTCCGCGCAGCCCGGCCAGCGTCGCGGCGCAGCCCGCGCGCAATGACGCAAAGGCACGTTCGAGTTTGTCTTCGTTGATTTTGTATATCAGCGAAACATAGCAATAAGAACCGGCAATTCGCGGAAACGCGAAAAAGCATAGGCAGAAAAGGCATAAGGCCGCCGCCGTTAATTTTGCGCCGCGTTTCATGGTTTTAGGCAGCTGCGCATGACGCGCTCAGCGGCGCGTGGCCGCGCGCGGCGTGAATGTGCGCCAGTATTTCCAGTAGATTGCGGCGGCTGCGGCGAATACGAGCAGTCCAGTGAAGCGGTAGGTGTTGCTCGCGCCGAGCACGGGCGAGATGTAGCCGTACATGAGCGGGCTCACGATCCAGCCGACGTCTATGACGAGCAGGACGAGCCCCGTCGCTTTGGGGTGATACTGCTGCGGCATGAGGTCGCCGACGAGAGAGAAGTTCGTCGGGTACGCTACGCCGATGGCGAGGCCGAACACCGCGCCGAAAAAGGCGAACATCCACGCCGACGAGCAGAAGGCGAGACCGAAGAGCGCGAAGCCCATGAGCGCGACGGCGGGCGCGGCGAGCTTGACGCGCGGCGCTTTCGATATGAGGCCGAAGCCCAGCGTGCGTATCACGACGGCGCCGGCGGCGCTCGCTATCATGAAGTACGAGACGGAGACGCCGCGCGCTCCGGCCAGAGACGCGACGGAAAGGGTGCCCGCGTCTGCGAGCGACATCGTTATCGCTGTGAGCAGCAGCACGGCGAAGCCCTTCGTCCGAAATAGGCCGGAATAGCTTCCCCATTCGCTTTTTTCCTTGCCTGTGTAGTTGAGGTTGCTCACCTTCCAGCCGACCGCGGCGCAGAGCAGCGAAATCACGACCGGCGTCCAGATGTAGAGCGCGCCGAAGCCTCCGTTGATGAACCATTCGCAGAGCGGCACGACTGTGGCGAGAGGGAGCATGGAGCCCGTCGTGAATAGCGCGAAGCCTATGCCGCGGGATTTTTCGTCGAGCAGTATGGACTGCGCCGCGACCGTCGCGACGATGAAGACGCTGAAAAATATCCCGCTCAGCGCGCGGAAGACGAGCAGCGAAGCGCCGCCTCCGAGCGTCAGCGCGATGCCCGCAGTCGCCGCGGCGCAGAGCAGCGCGCTGCCTATCAGCGTGCGCCGTATGTCGAGCCGTTCCATAACTACGCTGCCGAGCGGGCGGCAGAAGAGCGTCACCATGTAAAACGCGCTGAGGAAAAGCCCGGCGCGCTGCGGCGTGGCGCCGAGCGATTCGTAGTACGGGCCGAAGAGGAAGTAGGCGTTCGAAACGCAGGTCATTCCGTAGTAGGCCAGGAAAATGAGAAAAATCTGGCGGCTGTTTTTACTCATCCGTCTCACCCTTCAAAAAAGGCGCCCTCATGCGAGGGCGCCTCAGTCCTTTCGGCGAAAAGCTTATTCTTCTTCGTCCTTGCGTTCCTGGGCGGCCTGGTCGATGACCTTCTTCGCGATGTCGCCCGGAACCTCTTCGTAATGGCTGTACTCCATCGAGAAGGAGCCGCGTCCCGAGGTCATCGAGCGCAGGATGATCGCATAGCGGAACATTTCCGAAAGCGGGCACTGCGCCTTGACTATCTGGAGCTTTCCTTCGCTGTCGATGCCCATGATGCGTCCGCGGCGGCTGTTGAAGTCGCCCATTACGTCGCCGAGGCAGTCCTCGGGGACGGTGACTTCGACGTTCATGACGGGCTCCATGAGTATGGGGTTCGCCTGCTCCATGCACTTCTTGAAGGCTATCGAAGCGGCGATCTTGAACGCCATTTCCGACGAGTCGACGTCGTGGTACGAACCGTCGAATATCGCGCAGGAGAAGTCCGTAGCCGGATAGCCCGCCAGATATCCGCGCGCCGCGGCCTCACGAAGTCCCTTCTCCGCCGCCGGTATGTAGTTCTTCGGAACCGCGCCGCCGACGACTCTGTCGATGAACTCGATGCCAGCGTTCTTCTCAAGCGGCGCGAGCTCGAACCAGACGTCGCCGTACTGGCCGCGTCCGCCGGACTGCTTCTTGTGCTTGCCCTGCGCGCTCGCCTTTTTCTTTATCGTCTCGCGGTAGGGGACCTTCGGCGTGCGGGTGTCGAGGTCGACCTTGTAGCGTTCCTTTATCTTCGAGAGGACTATGTCGAGGTGCATGTCTCCCATGCCGGAGAGGACCGCGTCGTTCGTCTCGGGGTTCTTCTCGTAGGAGAGGGTGCGGTCTTCCTTGAGCATCTTCGTGATTGCGTTGCCGAGCTTGTCTTCGTCGGCGCGGCTCTTCGGGAAGACGGCGACGCTGTAGACGGGCTTCGGGAACTTTATCGGGCGGAACTTGAGGATTTCGCCCTTCGTGCCGAGCGTGTCTCCTGCTATCGTGCTTTCGAGCTTCGGTATGGCGACGATGTCGCCGAGGATGATTTCCTTACCCTCGGTGCTGTCCTTGCCGCGCATGAAGCGGAAGGTGCTGATGCGCTCTTCGGTCTCTTCGTTGACGTTGTAGACGGTCTGGTCGCTCGTAAGCTTGCCGGAGAAGACCTTGACGAACGAAAGCTTTCCGACGTAGGGGTCGACCATGACCTTAAAGACGAAGGCGAGGAACTTGCCGTTCTCGTCGGGCGGGATGTTGACGACCTCGTCTCCGTTGAGCGCCGCGCGGTGGAGCATATCCTTCGGCGACGGCATGTAGTCGCAGATCATATCCATGAGCTGGACGACGCCGATGTTGAGCGAGCCGGAGCCGGGGATGATCGGGAAGAGCGCGCGGGCGCAGACGGCCTTGCGCAGTACGCCGAGAAGCTCCTCAAGAGAGAGCTCTTCGCCGTCGAGGTAGCGCATCATAAGCTCGTCGTCGGCTTCGACGGCGCGCTCGACAAGCGTCTCGCGGGCCGAGGCCACGGCGTCGGCCATATCGGCGGGCACGTCGCCCTCGGTGAACTCCTTGCTACCGTCGCCCTTATACATATAGGCTTTTCCGGTGAGGACGTTGACGAGGCCCTTGAAATTCTGCTCCTTGCCTATCGGCAGGTAGAGCGGCACGGCCTTGTCCGAGATGTTTTCCTGTATATCTGCCACGACGTTGTCAAAGTCGGTATGTTCTCTGTCAAGTTTGCTGATGAAGAAAATGGCCGGAGTCTCAAACGTCTCGGCAAACTCCCACACGTTGTGGGTCTGCACTTCGACTCCGGAGGTCGCGTTCACGAGGACGAGCGCGCCGTCCGAAACGCGCATCGCGCAGCGCTGTTCTCCGACGAAGTCGGCGAAGCCCGGCGTATCCAGAATATAAAACGTTTTGTCTTTATAAGGAACCGTCGAGAGAGAGGTGCTGATGGAAATACCGCGTTTCTGTTCTTCCGAGTCGAAGTCGGAAACCGTGTTCTTGTCCTCGACCTTGCCCATGCGGCTGATAAGCCCGGCATCGAACAGGAAAGCCTCGTTCAGAGTGGTCTTCCCGGCACCTCCATGTGAAATGAGCGCGATGCTGCGAATGTCTTCAGGTTTGCGTGTCCCCATTACTTTCACTCCTTCTGTGCTTTGAAGCATGAGATACAACTGGTTTAGTTATGACGTAATGAATGATACTTGCATTGTATGTTTACGTCAAGGAAAGACTCGCGCAAAATGGCGCGAATCGTATATAATGTGGAGTTCCGAGAAGGATGCGCGCTCCGTTCGAAATTCGCGGCGGCGGATGCGCGCGGGAAATTTTTTGAAGCGAGTGAAACATCGTTATGTCTGACAAAAATATGGCAAAGGAAAAATCTTTTACTGAGGGGCCGGTCACATATTCGCTGGTGATGTTCGCGCTGCCTGTGCTCGGCGCGCTCATTCTGCAGGCGGCCTACGGAGCGGTCGACCTGCTGGTCGTCGGGCGCTTCGGCGACGCTTCGAGCATAGCGGCGGTTGGCACGGCGAGCGCCTTTATGCAGATGGTGACGTTCGTGATTACGAGCCTCGCGATGGGTATAACTGTAGTCGTCGGCCATCACATCGGCGAAGGGCGGAGCGATTTGGCGGGCGACGCGGTCGGCGCGGCGGTCGTGCTTTTCGCCGTGCTCGGCGTCGTTATGACGGCGGCGCTTGAATTTTTCGCCGAGGACATAGCGTCGCTGCTGCGCGTCCCAGCGGAGTCGCACGCGAAGGCCGTAGTTTATCTGAGGATTTGCTGCGGCGGGACTCTGATAATCATTTTCTACAACGTGATAAGCGCCGTTATGCGCGGAGCGGGCGACGCCAACACGCCGCTGCTGTTCGTCGGCGTTGCCTGCGCGGTCAACGTTGCGGGCGACCTACTGCTCACGGGGCTGCTCGGCATGGATGTCGCGGGCGTAGCTGTTGCAACCGTTTTCGCGCAGTTCGTCTCCGTCGCCGCGGCCCTCGCGTTTTTGCGGAAGCACAGGCCGCCGTTTGAATTTTCGCCGGAGCGCGTGCGCCTTCACCCGAGCGAGCTGCGAAGGATTCTGCGCGTCGGCGTACCGATCGCCCTTCAGGAGGCGACGGTACAGCTTTCTTTCCTCGTAATCAATATGGTCGTGAACGGCATGGGGCTTATGCCCTCGGCGGGCTACGGCGTCGCGCAGAAGGTCGTCTCGGTCATCATGCTTGTGCCGTCGTCGATTATGCAGAGCGTTTCGGCCTTCGTCGCGCAGAACATCGGCGCGGGGCGCGCGGACCGCGCCGTCAAGGGCGTCTTATCCGCAATAACCGTCGGCTGCGGTCTCGGCGTCTTCATGTTCGGGGCGGGGTTCTCGGGTGGCGGCTTTCTGTCGTCGTTCTTTACGAGCGACGGCGGCGTAATCGCGCAGAGCGCGGCGTTCCTAAGGGGCTTTTCGCCCGAATGCGTGCTGACCTGCGTGCTTTTCAGCGTCATCGGATATTTCAACGGGCGCGGGAACAGCCTTCCCGTCATGGCGCAGGGCGTGACCTCGGCGCTGCTTGTGCGCATCCCGCTCTGCTTTTTCATGGCGTCGCTGCCGAACGCGTCTCTCACTCTCATCGGCCTCGCCACGCCTATTACCACCGTTTACGGAATCGTCTTCTTCGCTCTGTGCTTCGCGTGGATGAAGCGCGCGCGGCGCAGAGCATCCTTCATATAGCGGAACAAGAAAAAATCCCGGGGCTCGAGCCTCGGGATTTTTTATATGTCTGGGATTTTCCGGCGTAGCGGCGAACTATTTCAGCTTTTCGGCAATCAGCCTCGCCGCCTCGGCGGGGTCGGCGCTTCCGCGCGTTTCGCGCATTACTAGGCCCTGGAGGAATTTCGCCTTCGCGCCTTTTTTGTCGGCGCCTTTTTTAATCGTTTCGACGGCTTCGGGCTGCTCGGCGAATACCTTGTCGATGACTGCGGCGAGCGCGTCTCCGGTCATGCGTCCGCTGGCGGCTCCGCACTTCTTCATCGCGGCTTCGAGCGAGAGCTTTTCGCCGAACATTGCGGCGAGCACGTCTTTCGCCTGCGTGTTGGAGAGGTCGCGCTTCTCCACCTTCGCTATGAGCGTGCCGAGCTCTTTTGCGGGAATCGGGAACTGCGTGATGTCGAGCTGCTCTTCGTGGAGTATGCGCTGCACCTCCATGCGCGCCCAGTTCGCGGCCTTCGCCGCGGGCGCTCCGGCCTTCACCATATCTTCGTAGTAGTCGGCCATTTCGCGCTGCTCTGTGATCTGCTGGCTCTCCTCGAGCGAGAGGCCGTACTGCTCCATGAAGCGGTCGCGCTTGTCCCACGGCATCTCGGGCAGCGAGGCGCGGATGCGCTCCACGTAGTCGGGCTTCGCGTCTATCGGCGCGAGGTCCATCTCGACGTAGTAGCGGTAGTCGCGCGCGCCCTCTTTGCTGCGCATCGAGCGCGTGACGCCCGCCGCGTCGTCCCAGAGGCGCGTCTCCTGCACGAGAGTGCCGCCCTCGTCGAGCACGCGGTTCTGGCGCGCGATTTCGTATTCGAGCGCGCGTTCTATCGATTTCAGCGAGTTTATGTTCTTGAGCTCGACGCGGGTGCCGAAGGAGCCGTCAGGGTTGCAGAGCGAGACGTTGACGTCGACGCGCAGCGAGCCGGACTCCATTTCGCCGTCGGAGACGTCGAGGTAACGCGCGAGCTGGCGTATCTGAGTGACATAGGCTATAGCCTCCGCCGGCGAGTTCATGTCAGGTTTTGAGACTATCTCGGAGAGCGGCATACCGCCGCGGTTGTAGTCGACGAGCGAGTAGGCCGCGCCCGAGA
>UQVV01000004.1 GCA_900544635.1 uncultured Cloacibacillus sp.
TACATTTTCTTGTACATCTCGCGCGCCGCCGCCGGGTCGGCCGCCTGCTCTATCTCGTTCTTGTAGAGCACCGCGACTGCCGCGTCGGCTCCGACGACCGCGCGTTCGCATGTCGGCCACGCCATGACGAAGTCGGCGTGCATGTCTATGCTGCACATCGCGGGCGTCGCTCCGCCGTAGGACTTGCGTATCGGCATGATTATCTTAGGCACCGTCGCCTCGGCCCACGCGTAGAGCATCTTCGCGCCGTGGCGGATGATGCCGTCGTGCTCCTGCTGCACGCCGGGCAGATAGCCCGGGACGTCGACTATCGAGAGCAGCGGGATGTTGAAGGCGTCGCAGGTGCGGATGAAGCGCGCGGCCTTGCACGAGGCGTTGATGTCGAGGCATCCGGCCATGCAGCCGGTCTGGTTCGCGACGACGCCGACGGGCATCCCGCCCATGCGGACGAAGCCTATTATTATGTTGCGCGCGTACATCGGCGAAATCTCGAAGAAGAAGTTGTCGTCCGCGATCTTCGTGATGATGCTCTTCATGTCGTAGGACCTGCGCTTGTTGTCCGGGATGATGTCGTTGAGCTCCTCTATCCTGCGGTTCACGTCGTCGCCGCACTGGTAGACGGGCGGCATCTGCGTGCAGTTGTCGGGGAAGAAGCTCAGCAGGCATTTAATCTGCGCGATGCAGTCGTAGTCGTCGCGCGCGACGAGCTGGCAGAGGCCGGACTTCGTGCTGTGCGTCGCTGCTCCGCCGAGCGTCTCGAGGTCGACGACCTCTCCGGTCACCTGCTGGATGACCTTCGGCCCTGTTATGAAGGCCTTGCTCGACTTGTCTACCATTATGACGAAGTCGGTGAGGGCCGGCGAATAACAGGCTCCGCCCGCGCAGCTTCCCATTATCGCGGAAATCTGCGGGATTACGCCAGAAGCGTTGACGTTGTTGTAGAATACCGTTCCGTAGACCGAAGCTCCCGGCCCTTCCTGGAGGCGGCCGCCGCCCGAGTCGTTGAGGCCGATGATGGGGACTCCCGCTTCGAGCGCGAGCTCCTGCATCCTCGCGAGCTTCAGGCCGTGCATCTCGCCCATCGAGCCGCCGAGCACGGTCGCGTCCTGCGAGTAGACGAAGGCTCTTCTGCCGTTGATGAGGCCGTGGCCCGTCACGATGCCGTCGGCGGGCGCGTCCACCTTGTCCATGCCGAAGCGCGTCGCGCGCGGCTTGACGAACATGTTGTACTCGACGAAGGTGCCGGGGTCGAAGAGCAGATCGACGCGCTCTCTCGCGGTCAGCTTGCCTTTGGCGTGCTGCTTGTTGATCCTCTCCTGCCCGCCCTGAAGCATGATGTGCGCTTTCAGATCAAGCATAGTCTGAAGACTTTGATTCATTTGACCATTCTCCCTATAGGCGGGACGCGAACGGGAAGAGAGGTTCCGCGCTCCGCGCCGCAAAGATTTGAATAAATTTTATAAAAAAGAAAAAACGCCGAAAAGCTTCGCCGTACTGTCAAAACGCGCCGCGCGCGTTACGGCTGCGCGCGGCGCGTAAAGTTTTCTGTATGGATGTTACATTAAACCTTTCCAGGGGCTGAGGTCGAGTCCGCACTGCTCGAAGCGCTCGCCGAGGAAGTTGAGCGCGTTCTTGTACATGACCTTCTCCATGATTCCCGGTCTGAGGTCAAGCTCTTCCCACTCCTTGAGTATCTCGCTGAGCTTGAAGACGCCCCACTCGGAGCCGAATATGAATTTGTCCTGGAGACGGCGGTTCATCTCGTAGAGCATGCACTGCGGGAAGTACTTCGGCCACATGCCGGAGGTCTCGCGCATGACGTTCGTCTTGTGCATCGCGACGTGGTTGATGACTTCGGGCCACGGCTCGCCGACGTGGAGCGCGATTATCTTGAGGCGCGGGAACTCCGCGGCGACCTCGTCGACGTCGAGCGGCTGGCAGTAGGTCATGCTGTAGAGGCCGTCGCCGCCGGGGGCTCCGCTGCCCATTCCGGTGTAGCCGATGTGGAACTGCACCGGCGCGCCGAGCTGCTGGCAGAGGTCCCAGAGCGGGAAGAAGCGGCGGTCGTTGACGCGGAACTTCTGCGTGCACTGCTGGAACTTAAGGCCTATGAGCTTGAGGTCTACGAGCGCGTGCTCCGCAGCGTGAAGGGCCTGCTGCCCCTGCCACGGGTCGACCGAGCCCCAGGCTCCGAAGAACGAATCGGGGTACTGCTGCCAGAGGTTGTAGACGAACTCGTTGCTCGTCGGCGGCTCGCCCATTCCGCTCGTCGCGTCCCACGCGACGGGCTGCATCTTGACGCCGTGGCTCTTGGCGTCGTTCGCCATTACCTCCGGCCCTGTCTCGTCGAACTCGGCCTTGAGGTCCTCGAGCGTCGCGTTGCCGGACTTGCCGCGCCAGTTGGGCTGGGTGTATTTTCTCGAAGCGAGCATCGCCTTCATTGCCGGCGGATATCCTCCGCGGATGAACGGATGCGCGTGTATGTCTATTATCTGGAATCCTCTTTCTTCAGGAGTTTTAGGAGTTCTGTCTCCAGCTGCTATAGCCATGAATTATGCTCCCCTTTCAAAATTTTATCTGTGCCGTATAAATTCTAGCGGTATTTCGCAACGTCGGGCGTTCTCTTCTCGCGGAAGGCCGCGCCGACTTCCTTGGCCTCTTCGGTGCCGTAGTAGACGCCGAGCGCGACGCCAGCCATCGACTGCACGCCCCAGAGCGCGTCGCTGTCCGCGTTGAAGGAGGCTTTGAGCGCCGCGAGCGCCGTCGGGCTGTTATTTACTATCTCGTCGACCCATTTGTCGGTCTCTTCGAGCAGCTTGTCGGGCTCTACGACCGCGTTGACGAGCCCCATCTTGAGGCAGTCGTCGGCGCTGTACTTGCGGCAGAGGTACCACATCTCGCGCGCCTTCTTCTCGCCGACTATGCGCGCGAGGTAGGCGCTGCCGTAGCCCGCGTCGAAGGTGCCGACCTTCGGGCCTACCTGGCCGAACTTCGCGGTCGAGGAAGCTATCGTGAGGTCGCAGACGACCTGGAGCACGTGGCCTCCGCCTATCGCGTAGCCGTTGACGGCGGCGATTACCGGCTTCGGTATGTTGCGCACCGTGGTGAGAAGCTGGGCGAAGAGGCTGACCATCGGCAGCTTCTCGACGGGGGCGGCGTCCTCGGCGACCTCGGCGGGCGTGCCGCCTATCGTGAAGGCGCGGTTTCCGGCTCCGGTGATGATGACGGCTCCGACTTCCTTATCGCTCCATGCGCTCTGGAGCGCGGTTATCATCTCGACCAGCGTGCGCTGCGTGAACATGTTCATCGCGTCCGGACGGTTGATGGTGATTCTGGCTCTGCCGTTGTACTTCTCGTAGATTATATCTTTGAATTCCATTTCAATCCCCTCCTGTTAAGCTGTGCGCCGGGAGGTAGGCCGGCGCACAGGATGTGTGGAGATGGTGCAGAAACTACACTCTGATTATGAACGCTTCGCTTTCGCCGACTCCACCGCAGATGGTGCAGAGTCCGTAGCCGCCGCCGCGGCGCTGGAGCTCGTAGGCCATCGTCATGACGAGGCGTCCGCCGGTGGCTCCGGTCGGGTGTCCTATCGCTATCGCTCCGCCGTTGATGTTGGTCTTCGCGCGGATGGCTTCGACCTTCGCGGGGTCGTTGTCGCCGAGGTATATCGTCGAGGCGAGCGGCATGACGGCGAAGGCTTCGTTGATTTCGATGACGTCCATCTGATCGACGGTCATTCCGGCCTTGTCGAGCGCCTTCTTAGCGGCGAAGGCGGGGATGGTCGCGATGTACTTCGGGTGTCCGGAGGCCTGCGCGTGGGAGACTATCGTCGCGAGCGGCTTGATTCCGCGGCGCTTGGCTTCGCTCTCGGCCATGAGGACGAGGGCGCTGGCTCCAGTGTTGAGTCCCGGCGCGTTGCCCGCGGTGACGGTCGGGCTCTGGTTGACGGTCTTGAGCTTCGCGAGGCCCTCGAGCGTCGTGTCGGGGCGCGGCTGCTGGTCGTCGGTGATGACTATGTCGCCCTTTTTCGTGTGGACGGTGTAGGGCTTTATCTCATCCTTGAACTTGCCGGCCTTGAAGGCTTCCTGGTAGTACATCTGGCTGCGGTAGGCCCACTCGTCCTGCATCTCTCTCGAAATGCCGAGCTCGAGCGCGACGTCGCCGGCCTGCTTCGCGCGCGGCTCGCCGGTGTAGGGGCAGGAGACGACCATGATGTCCTTGAGGACGATGTCGCCCATGCGCTTGCCCCAGCGGAGGTCTTCAAGGAAGTAGGGGACGTTGCTCATGTTCTCGGAGCCGCCGCCGACGGTTATCTTCGCGTCGCCGAGTTCGATGGCGCGCTTCGCCATCGCGATGGCGACCATCGAGGAGCAGCAGGCGCGGTCGACGGTGGTCGAGTTCGCCTCGGGCGGCATGCCCGACGCGAGCGAAATCTGGCGCGCTATCGAGCGGTTCGCCGTCGGCATGTTGATGCCTATGTAGGTCTCCTCGACCTCCGCGGGGTCTACCGCGGCGCGCTCCATAGCCTCTTTGACCACGAAGGAGCCGAGGGCTACGGTGTTTTCGTTTTTCATAACTCCGCCGAATTTATCGAACGGGGTGCGGACTGCGGATACGATGACTACGTTTTCCATTTTCAATATCCCCTTTTATCAAAAGCTTCGGTTATATAGCCTTCTTGTCGTGGAGCTCTTTTATCTTTTCGTCGCTGTAGCCGATTTTCCTGAGGACTTCGTCTGTGTCGGCGCCGAGGTTCGGGAGCGGCTTGTATGTAGGCTCGTGCTCTTCCATCTTTATCGGGCAGCCGACCATGGAAATCTTGCCGATGATCGGGTCGGGCAGCGTGACTATCATCTCGCGCTTCTTGGTGTGCTCGTCGTGCGCGACGTCCTCGGAGTTCTGGACCGGGCCGCAGGGAAGTCCCTGAGCCATGAATATCTCGCAGGCCTCGACCTTCGTCTTGTCGGCGAGCCACTCGTTGATTATCGGGCGGATGAGCGTCTCCATGTACTTGCCGCGTCCCGGGCCGGACTGGATTTCGGGGTTCTCAAGCAGCTCGAGGTGTCCGATGGCGGTGAGGAATTTCTTCCACATGGATTCGGTCGGGACGATGATGGCGACGTAACCGTCCTTGCACTTGAACGGTCCCCACGGAGCGATGAGCTTGTCCGGGCCTCTCGTGACGACGTTGCCGGTGAATGCGTAGACGTTGTGCGAACGCTCCGCAAGCGCGACCATGCAGTCGTACATCGACACGTCGAAGTATTCGCCCTTGCCGGTGCGGAGCTTGTTGACGTAGCCGAGCATGGCGGCGTAGGCGGCGTAGACGCCGGTGCCAGAGTCGCCGAGCGCGAAGCCGAGCCATGTCGGCGGGCCCTGCGGGTCGCTTCCGCAGGTGTACATGAGGCCCGCCATAGCCTGCGCGATGATGTCGTAGGCGAGGCGCTTCGCGTAGGGGCCTTCGTACTTCTTGGAGCGTCCGAAGCCGCTTATCGCGACGTAGATGAGGCCGGGGTTGACCTCTTTGATTTTCTCATAGGTGAAGCCGAGCTTGTCCATGAGTCCGGGCTTCAGGTTTTCGATTACGATGTCGGCCTCTTTGATGAGGTCCCAGAGGACGGCCTGTCCGTCCGCGGACTGCATGTCGATGGTGATGCTCTTCTTGCCGCGGTTGAAGCGCGCGAAGTATCCGCTCTGCACTCCGCCGTCTTCGCTCTTGAGAAGCGGCGCCATTTCGCGCGCCGTGTCTCCCGTTCCGGGGCGCTCGACCTTGAGCACCTCGGCGCCCTGGTCGGCGAGCATCATGGTGCAAGTGGGGCCTGCGACCTGCTGCTCGAGACCGAGAACTTTTACTCCGTCAAGTATTCCTTTCATGTAGGTTCCTCCCTTTTTACAACTCGTCTATATGCTTGGTTAGATGTTGGAAGCCCTGTTCGTCATATCCTGCGCGGCGTTCTCCGCGAGATCTTCGGCCTTCGCCATCGCTATCTGCTCGAAGGTGAAGTCGACGACTTCGTCGAGCGGCGTTCCGGGGCCGAAGACTCCGCTGACGCCCTTTTCCATAAGCGCGGGGATGTCCTGCTGCGGGATGATGCCGCCGAGGATGAATACGGTCTTGTCCATTCCCTCTTTGGCCTTCACCTTGTCGATGACCTTCGGCATGAGCGTGTTGTGCGCGCCGGAGAGAAGGCTGACGCCTACCGCGTCGACGTGCTCTTTGGCCGCGATGTCGGCTATCTCGTCGGGCGTCGCCTGAAGGCCGGTGTAGATGACTTCGGCTCCGGCCTCTTCGAATGCGCGGGCTACTACCTTCGCTCCGCGGTCGTGGCCGTCAAGTCCGGGTTTTGCTATCAAAACTTTTACCATAGTGACGGTTCCTCCTTTAGTAAATCTTCATCGGCGTGTATTTGCCGTAAACTTCCTTGAGCACGCCGCAGATTTCGCCGATGGTCGCGTAGGCTTCGACGGCTTCGATCATGTAGTCGCCGAGGTTCTCGTCCTTCTGCGCGGCTTCCTTGACGGCGGCGAGGGCTCTCGCTACGCGCTCGTTGTCGCGCGTCGCCTTGAGTTTGTTGAGCTTCTCGGTCTGCTTGATCGCGACGTCCTCGGAGACGGTGAACTGCGCGGGCTCGATGGGCTTGCCGTCCTTGAACTCGTTGACGCCGACGACGATGCGCTCCTTGTTGTCGACGGCCTTCTGATACTTGTAGGCGTTGTCGGCGAGCATTCTCTGCTGGAAGCCCTCTTCGATGCACTTCATCGCTCCGCCCTTCTTCTCGATGGTGTCGAGGAGCGCGAGGACATCCTTCTCAATGGCGTTGGTGAGCGCTTCGACCGCGTAGGAACCGCCGAGCGGGTCTACGGTCTCGGTGAGGCCGGACTCGTAGCCGACTATCTGCTGCGTGCGCAGCGAGAGGGTGACGGCCTCCTGCGTCGGGAGCGAGATGGCTTCGTCGTAGGAGGAGGCGTGGAAGGTCTGGATTCCGCCCGCGGCGGCCGCCATCGTCTGCATCGTGACGCGGACGGCGTTGTTGATGGGCTGCTCCGCGGTGAGGGCCGAGCCGCTCGTGAAGGCGAATATCTTGAGGCGCTGCGCCTCTTCGTCGGTGACGTGGTAGCGCTCCTTCATGATGCGCGCGTAGAGGCGGCGCGCCGCGCGGTACTTCGCGACTTCCTCAAGGAAGTCGAGCTGCGCGCCGAGGAAGAAGTAGCTGTTAGAGGTCGCGGCGACGATGTCGACTCCGCGCTTTACGGCCGCGTCGTAGTATTCGATCATGTCGGCGAGCGTGAAAGCGAGCTCCATCGCCGCGGTAGCGCCGGCCTCGCGGATGTGGTAGCCGGAGACCGCTATCGGCGTCCAGTGCGGCAGGTGCTTGCCGCAGTACTCGAGCACGTCGACGGAGAGCTTGACGCCGGCCGCCGGCGGGAAGATGTATGTGCCGCGGCACATGTATTCTTTAAGGATGTCGTTCTGGAGGAAGAAGCCTATCGAGTTCGGGTCTATGTTGTTCTTCTTCGCGAAGGCGACGTAGAAGGCGAGCATGATGATGGAGTTCGCGTTCGCAGTCGTGCGTATCTGGCGCACCTTCTCGAAGGGTATGCCCTTGAAGAGCGCTTCGATGTCGGCGAGGGAGTCTATCGCGACGCCGACCTTTCCGACTTCGCCTTCGGACATCGGGTCGTCGGAGTCGTAGCCCATCTGAGTCGGCAGGTCGAGCGCGACGGAGAAGCCCGTGCCGCCCTGCTCTATGATGTAACGGAAGCGTCTGTTGGCTTCTTCAGCGGAGGCGAAGCCCGCGTACTGCCCCATCGTCCAGAGCTTGCCGTCGCGGTACATGTTCTCGCGGATGCCGCGCGTGAACGGATAGTGGCCCGGTTCGCCGAGCTGGGCCTTGAGGTCCTCGCCCTTTATGTCTTCTTCGGTGTATACGCGCTTCAGCTCGTAGCCCGACAGCGTCGTATGTTTTCTTTCTTCCGCCATTGAAATTTTCCCCTTTCTGCGCTTTGTTGTATATTCGTGCCTCATTCGTCGATGAAGCTGATTCGCATTTTTTTGTCGGTGAATATCCGCTCGTCCATGAGCTTCAGGTTCGGCGAGATTCTCGGGACGAAGTCCATCTTCGCTATAATGTCGCGCTCAACGTCGACGCCCGGCGCTTTTTCTATGAGCGTCACGCCCTCCGGCTCAAGGCGGAAGACGGCGCGCTCCGTTATGTAAAGTATTTCCTGCCCCGTCTCGTGGGCGAACTGCGCCGAGAAGGTCACCTGCTGGACCTTTTTGCGGAATTTCTTCTTTTCCGCGTCTTTGACTATCGTGAGCTTTCCGTCGCCCGTTTTATATTCCATCTGCCCCGCGAGGAAGGTTCCTATGAAGCAGATTTTTTTCGTGCTCTGCGTGATGTCGATGAAGCCGCCGGGGCCGGTGCAGCGCGAGCCGAACTTCGAGACGTTCACGTTGCCCTCTTCGTCGACCTCGCCGAGGCCGAGGATGGCCGCGTCGAGCATCCCGCCCTGGTACATGTCGAGGTTGTCCGTTATCGAGAGCAGCGCTTCCGGGTTGACCGCCGCGCCGAAGGCGACGCCGAGTATCGGAACGCCGCCGAAAACGCCCGTCTCGAGCGAGAAAGTGACCTGGTGGCTTATGCCCTCTTCGTTAGCGACGCTCGCGACGCTGTCGGGCATTCCGATGCCGAGGTTGACGACGGAGCCGCCTCTTATCTCGAAAGCGGCGCGACGCCCGCATATCTTGCGCGGCGTAAGCGCCATCGGCTTGATCGAGTCGAGCCTCGCGCGCACGTCGCCGATGAGCTCGGGACGGAACGGCGCGCCGTCGTAGCACTGTAAGTGGTTCTCCGGCTTCGCGACGACGACGTAGTCGACGAGCGCGCCCGGTATCGCGACGTGGCGCGGGTCGAGGACGCCGCGTCTGAATATGCCCTTGACCTGCACGATGACCGTGCCGCCGTTGTTGTGGACGGCGGCCGCCATCGCGGCCTGCTCGCTGCAGATTGCTTCCTCTTCCAGAGAGATGTTGCCGTATTCGTCCGCGTAGCTGCCGCGGATTATGCACGCGTCGAGACGGAACGGTTTGTAATGCAGATACTCCGTCCCGTCTATGTTGATAAGCGACACAACCTCGCGCCCGGATTCCCGCGCGAGCTCGTTGACCTTGCAGCCTTCAAGCCGCGGGTCGCAGAATGTATGAAGCCCTATTTTTGTTATAACGCCCGGCTTGCGCGAGGCAATCGCGCGGAGAAGGTGTCCGTAGACGCCGAGCGGCACGGTGTAGCCCGCGATTTGGTTCGCGCTGACGGCGCGCCCGATTGCCGGAGGCATGCCGACGTGCGCGGCGTAGATCGACGTGACGAGGCCGGGGGCTTTTATTATGCTGAGGCCCCAGCCGTCCTCAGTGAGGTCGCCCGGGGATACACCGCATACGGCGCAGAGGTTTTTCGGAGTTCCGTGAGCAGAGTACGACTTCGCCATCTCGCGCAGAATGTCGTCAGGCGCGGAGCAGCCTCCGAACCCGCCGATGCCTATCACAGAATTATCTCTAATTAGTGATATTGCCGACGATGAAGATATTACTTTGCTCATAACACTCCCCCTGTTCCCCAAGCTTCCCGCCGTTTAACGAGAAACGGCGGGAAGATAAAACTGGCTTGTCCGGCTAAGTTTCGCGCCGGAGGTTATTTCGCAGCGGGCTGCGCGCCGCTTCCGAACTTCGAGACTACCCACTTCGTGATGTACGGGTAGACTATTATCGAAACGACGAGGCAGACCGCCATCTGAGCCGTCACCGTCTCCACGTACGGCGCGTACTGCGGCAGGCTCTGGCCGATTACGCTCGGCGCGACGACGGCGAAGCCGCCGAGGCAAGTCGCGGCGACCGCGGCGTAGCCGGGGCGTCTCAGTATAATCTTATCGGAGGCTATCATGATAGGCAGGAATACGAAGACGTGTATCGCTATCAGGATAGCTTCGGCGACGCCGACGTTGGCGATCGCCTTCATGTTGATGCTCGCGCCGAGGCACGCGCCGACGAACATGAGTACGACGGGCGTCGCGGTCGAGAACATCTTGCGGATTTTTTCATCGGCGTTGGCGAGCACCAGGCCGAGCGTGAACGGAACGAGCGTGGATATTGCGCTCATATAGTCGAAGCCCGTGCCGTCGGCTATGCCGAGGATGACGAGCGGCGTCGCGGGAACCGCTATGAGGTTGATGATGCCCATCGCGGCCTTGTCGACGTTGTCGCCGTAGGACTGCATAAGTCCCATGTAGACGCCGGGGTTGCAGTTCGCGAGGAGAATCGTTATCGCCATCGCGGAGACTCCGCAGAAGCCGTCGAGGCCGAAGAATTTAATCGTGAGCCACGAGCCGATGTAGGCGACGAGAAGGCGGACGACCACGAGCACGCCGCCGCGCGAGCAAATCAGGCGAAGGTCGCTGTATTTCGCCTGGCTTCCCGCAGTAAAGAGCAGCGCTCCGATGAAAGCCATTGCGCCGTAGCCGCTGAAAGCTCCGGTCACGGGGCCGCCTATTTTGAGCGCGCCGGGCGCGAAGGTGTTTATGACCGCCGTGATGAGCATCGGAACGACCATAATGCCGCCCGGGACTTTGTTTACCTTACCCAGAATATCCATTGGCATACCTCCCAGTCTGGCGCCGCGGGGGGGGGGGCGCCCAACTGTTCGCTGTACGTCGCTGCGCGGGGAGGCGCTTATGCGCCCCCGCGCGGACGGATAATTTCAACTAGTTCTGCTGAGCCTGCTGCGCGGCCTTGCGCTCGGCTATTTTGTCGGCGATGACGCAGTTGACCTTTTCGTGTCTCTGGTCGCGCTCGAGGCAGCCGTTGCAGTAGACGCACTTGATCATTTCTTTCTCGCGGCCCTCGACCTGCTTCTTGATCCAGTCGGGGTCGGCGAGCGCCGGACGGCAGACGCCGATGAGGTCCGCGTCGCCGGCCTGGAAGATTTCTTCGCCGTGCTGGAGGTCTTTGACCTTGCCGGAGACGATGACGGGGATGTCGGAGTTGATCTCGCGGAGGGCGTTCTTGATGCCTCTCGAGAGATAGACGTGGCAGCCGTAGGGCAGGTTCGCGGTCGCCATGCAGCGGCTTCCGCTGTAGCCGGTGTACCACGGGCCGTCCTCGGTCTTGCCGCCGGCCGATACGCTGATGAAGTCCATGCTGGCCTGCGCGAATATCTTCGCGATTTCGGTCGTCTGCTTCAGCGTGTTGCCGCCCATGACGAACTCTTCGCCGGAGATGCGGCAGCCGACGCAGTAGTCGTAGCCGACTTCCTTGCGGATGTCGTCCATTATCTCGGTGACGATGCGGCAGCGGCCCTCGGTGTTGCGTCCGTACTTGTCGGTGCGCTTGTTGAGGAGCGAGATGAACGAGGAGAGCGTGTAGCCGTGCGCGACGTGGAGCTCGACGCCGTCGAAGCCGGCCTTGCGGGCTCTGATGGTGCTGTCGACGAACTGCTTCTTTATCTCGTCGATTTCTTCATAGCTGAGATCTTCGATAGCCTGCTTCCAGCCTGTGCGGACGGACTGCTTGACGTAGTGGATGAGCTGGAGCGTCATCTTGCAGCCTTCGGCGTGTACCGCGTCGGTCATCTCTTTCAGTCCGGGAATGAATTTGTCGTCGCATATACGGAGAAGGTGCGGGCTCTTTCTGTCGAGGACGCCGCAGGCTTCGACGTCGATAAGTCCGAAGCCGCCCTTCGCGCGCGCAACGTGGCGCTCGATGAGCTCGTCGGTGACGAAGCCGATTTCGTCCGCCATGCAGGTGACTGCCGGGAGCCACACGAGACGGTTTCTGAGTTCGAGATTCCTAAATTTTACAGGCTCTAATATCTGCATAAAAGCTACCTCCAATTTGTATAATCGGTGCGGAGAACACCCAGTCTCCGCACCGTGGCCGTACAGTCGAACGACTGTTTTTTACTTCTTGTTCTTCTCCTCTTCCGCCATAATCGCGTAGATTTCCTGGCGGAGCTCCTCTTTCTTGACCTTGCCGATGTTCGTGTGCGGCAGGTCGGGGCGGACCTCAAGACGCTCGGGGAGCTTGAACTTCGCGAGCTTGCCGTCGAGGAAGGTGATTATCTCTTCGAGCGTGATCGTCTCGTTCGGGTCTCTGAGGGAGACGAAGAGGCAGGCCTTCTCGCCGAGCACCGGGTCGGGCATCGGGACAAGCGCCGCGTCGTGGACCTTCTCGTTCTTAAGGACGAGGTTCTCGACCTCTTCGCAGCTGAACTTCTCGCCGCCGCGGTTGATGGCGTCCTTGATGCGTCCCATGATTACGAAGCCCTTCCCGCTTTCGTGCATGGCCGCGAGGTCGCCCGAACGATAGTATCCGTCTTCCGTGAAGGCCTTCTTGTTGTGGTCGGGGGCGTTGTAGTAGCCGCGAATCGTGTACGGGCCGCGGAAGATTATCTCTCCGGGCTTCTCGGCTTCGCCCTTCCAGCGCGCGGTGCCGTCGTGTACGCTTTCGGCGATGACGTGGCCGTCGTCCTTGTCGACGATCTTCCACTCGTCGGCCGGCGAGACCGGCAGGCCTATCGTGTTGTAGGTGACTTCTTCGCTGTCGAAGAGGCTCGTCTGGGTGATGGTGCCTTCGGACATACCGAACTGAGAGATGAGGCGGCAGCCGAGCTCAGGATAGACGCGGGCCGCGACGACCGGCTCGATCTTCGAACCGCCGTTGATGACGATCTCCCAGGAGGAGAGGTCGTACTTCTGACGGTCTTCGAAGTTCAGCATGTTGATGATCATAGCGGGGACCATCGGGACGTGCGTGATGTGCTCTTTTTCGATGAGCTTGCAGATGTCCTCGGTCTTCGGGGAGGTCGACATTACGACCTTGCCGCCGAACGAGAACGCGCCCTGGATTCCGGGGGCCGCGAGCACCATGTTGTGCGCGACGGGGGCGACTGCGAGCTGGACGGTGTACATGTTGTACCCGAGCTCACGGCTCGACTCCTCCGCGACATAGCGGTAGGCGTTGTATTCGCGCGCGATGAGCTTCGGAATTCCGGTCGTACCGCCGGAGAGAAGGATGATGCAGACGTCATGCGGGTCGGGCAGGTAGCTTCTGAGAAGCTCCGCGTCGTCCTCGCCTTCGATGGGCGTGTTGAGAAGTTCGTTGATGTAGTAGTAGCCCTCGGGAACTTCCTGGTTCACGCCGGCGATCATCTTGAGCTTCATCGAGGGAAGGTCTGCGGCAACCTGCTCGACGAGCTCGACATAATTATACTTCTTGGCAAAACCTGGTATAATGTACCCGACCGCCTCCGCTTTGGCTGCGATCTGGGATATCTCCGTGTATCTGTGCTGCGGCAGGCACATTACCGGGATAACTCCGATTTTCTGAAGCGCGATGTAGATGAAGACAAACTCCGGAATGTTTATGAGCTGCACCACAACCCGATCTTGGTGTTTCAGCCCCATCTTCACGAAATGAAGCGCGAGGCGGTCCGTCCCCTTCTTCAGTTCGCCGTAAGTGTACCTCTGATCGCCTCCGACCAAGGCTTCGCGCTCCCAGAAGCGTTCGGCTATGTTGTCGAATACCTGAGAGAAGTTCTCTTTCTTCCAGTATCCCTTTTCCTCATACTCCTTCGCGAGCTCCGGGCGATAAGGCGTCCAATGTTCCAGCATAAGATCATTCCTTTCAGTTTTATGTGAGTTTGGAATTTGTTTTAGCCGTTGATGGCGTTAAACACTAAACTGACACTTCACCGACGACGCATCACTCTCCAGTTAGTTTTTCGAGACAACAACACAACAGTAAAGATATCGCTAATTAGTGATATCTCTCTAAAAAATATAAAGTGGACGAAATTCCTTTTTCCTGTTATTTCAGCTTTTTCAGAAGAGCGACGACCGTTTCTTTTTCCTCCGTCGTCAGCTTTGAAAAAGCCTCCTCCAGATTCGCCATATGAGCGGCGAAGGTCTCATCCATCAATGCTTTACCTTTAGGCGTTATACCGATCAGATAGGAACGACCATCTTCAGGATTGTCGCGCCGGCCGACCAGCCCCATCTGCTCAAGGTTCCTCACGACGACGGTAATGTTGCCGCTGCTCGAAAGTACCTTGTCGATTATGCTCTGCACCGTCTGCTCTCCCCTGTTGTAGAGAAGTTCTAATACGGTGAACTGGGCCAGCGTCAATCCTTTCTCGCGAAACAATTCACTTGATTTGCGATGGGCGTTTCTGTAGGTTCGTCCTAAAGCTATAATTAGCTTTCCATTCAAACGATCCCTAGAATTCATTTCAAAGTCCCTTACCCATTTAACTTGCGACAGATTGACTTATGCCCTGTTGGCTGTAGAATAACACTAATTAGTGATAATGTCAATGCAATTTTCTGACAAATCAGTAAGGGTAAAACGGCGAAAATCCGCGCCAGCACTGAAAAAATCCTTGCGACGCGGAGATGATAAAAGAGTTCGACGCCTACATACCTGCGGAGAGGCTGCGCGAAAAGCTGGAACGAAGCCCCGAGGAGGTGCTTCTGATAAAGGACGGAGACCGCACGGCGGGCGTCCTGCGCTGGGGGTATCTCTGGGATTACATACCTTATCTTTATTTTATGCACGTCAGGCCGGAGTTCCGCGGGCGCGGATACGCGGCGGAGGCGCTGCGGCTGTGGGAGGAAAAGATGGCTGCGGCGGGCTTCGACGCGGCGCTCTGCTCCATCCCGACAGACGACGCCGCGCAGCATTTTTACAGGAAGATGGGCTACAGCGAGACGGGGGCTCTTTCCATTCCCTTCGGCGCTTTCGCGCAGCCGATGGAGATTTTATTCATCAAGCGGCTCGGCGCGTAACCCGCGAACGATTGAGGCGCAGAGCGGTTCAAAAGCCGACAATATTTTAAAAATGTAAATTTTATATTTGGAGTGTTATGCTGTTATGACTCAGAAGATAGTTTTCTACTACGGCCCGAAGTCCGGTTTCAGACGCCACCTTCCCAAGCGTCTGCCAATCACGACGATAAGCGAGCTCGCGATATACAGCGACAGGAAGATGCGCGAGCACACCTTCAAGATACAGAGCGCGCGCCGCGGCGCGGAGAATCAGGAGAAGGAGGCCGAGCGGCTGCAGGTGCCGTGCCTCGTCGCCTTTTCGGAGCAGTACGCCTCCATCAGCGAGAGCGCGATAAACTCCTTCCTCAGCTTCATCGGACAGTTCGACGTCGGCTCGATATATCTGCAGAACCCGCCGATGCACGTCGTCTCGCAGTTCGAGAGCCTCCACAGCCGCGTCAAGACGATACGCTACAACTACCGCACGCTCGACTTCGACTGCCTGCGCAGAATCAACCGCGAGTACGACGGCGTCATCATCGGACAGCCGGAGGTCAAGGAGAAGCTGCTGAAGGCGCTATATCCGCTCGCCTCGGGCTCGTCGGAGAAACCAGCCGTGCTTCTCTTCTACGGTCCGACGGGCGTCGGCAAGTCGGAGACGGCGAAGTATCTCAGCGACGTTATGGGACAGACTCTGCTGCGCAGGCAGTTCTCGATGTTCCACAGCAACGAGTTTTCGTCGTACCTCTTCGGCGGACGGCACACGGGCAACTGCCTCGCGAAGGACCTCATGGAGCGCGAGTCGAACGTGATACTCTTCGACGAGTTCGACAAGCCGAACCCGGTCTTTCACAGCGCCTTCTATCAGGTTTTCGACGAGGGGATATACGAGGACAGGAACTACCGCGCCGACGCGCGCCGCGCGCTGATAATCTGCACGTCGAACTACGCGTCGGCGGAGGAGGCGCGCGAGAGGCTCGGCGCTCCGATTTTCGCGCGCTTCGACTCCGTGATAGAGTTCAAGCCGCTCTCTGAGGAGACGCAGAGGGAGATACTGCGTAAGCGGATAAGGGAGGCAACCGCGGCTTTGTCCGAGGAGGAGAGAAAGCACGTCGACGAGGAGGCCGTCGCGGCTTCGCTCGCGGGGACGCTCGACGGCGAAAACGGCGCGCGCGGCATAGAGCACGCCGTGAAGGACAAAATTTCGGAAGAACTGCTCAAGTGGGCGCTCGCGGAATAATTTGGGAAAACCCCGGCGGTTTTGCGCCGGAAGGGTAAACGCAGCGCGCCGCCCTCAAGGCGGCGCGCTTTTCGTATGCTCTGCGGAATTTTCGTAATTTCATGCCGCGGCGAGGAATTTGCGCGCGCGGGCACAATTTGCGGCGGCGGCGACGGCGTATAGCCGGCCGCATATTTTTCGCGGCGGGCCTCCGCACGGCGCGGCGCTAGTCGAACATGCCGAGGCGCAGGTCGTTGAGCGTCGGGAAGTCGCGGCGCTGGCGTCTCGTCGTCTCTATATCGAACTCGCAGCGGAGTATGCAGGGTTCTTCGCCGAGCTGGTAGACGGGGTCGCCCCAGGTGTCTATCATCGCGCTGTTGCCGAGCATGCGCAGGTGCTTGTACTGTCCCGCGAGGTTGCAGACGAAGAAGTGCGCGGAGTTTTCGAGCGCGCGCACGCGGGCGCACATCGTGAAGGCGTCCTTGCGCGGGTAGGGCCACGCGGTCGGCGCTATGAATACCTCCGCGCCGAGGCCCGCGGTCATGCGGCGGAAGAGCTCCGGGAAGCGTATGTCGTAGCATATCGAGAGGCCGACTCTGCCGAATTCCTCCGTGTCGACTACGACGGCCTTGTCTCCGTGCGTGAAGGTGTCGGCTTCGTGTCCGTAGCAGGAGAAGAGGTGTATTTTATGATATACCGCGAGGTCGGTGCCTTTGCGGTCGAAGAGTATGCAGGAGTTGTAGAGCTTGTCTCCGCATTTTTCTGCGAAGCTGCCGCAGTGGATGAAGGCGTTCAGCTGCTTCGCCTTTTCGGAGATGCGGCGCATGAGCGGGCCGTCCTTTTCCTCGGCGAAGTCCCATATCGTCCGGTAGCTGAGCAGGCCGACGTGCCAGAGCTCCGGCAGCACGATGAGGTCGGAGCCGGCGCAGGAATCTATCAGCCCCATGACGCGCTCGACGAGCGGCTCGCCGCCGTTTTCCTCCCCCGGCAGTATCTGGAGCTGGATAAGAGATATTTTCATGACTATCCCCCATTTTATATAAAACTTTTACTATCCTATATTGTTTCAGCCGCGATTGCAAGAGCCGTGCGCGCCAGGCGGGACGGAAATTTTTTATTCAGTGACGCCCGCGGTGCGGACTGAAATCACGCCGGAGGGCGATTTTTCCACGCGCATGCCGAGCGTGACGGTCGTTTTATATTTTTCGTCCCCGGCTTCGCTCACGGTCGTCCTTATGTAATAGGCGCGGACTGCGCCGCCCGTGTCGGCCGCGCGCGGCGGTATGCGCGGGATGCGCGCGGCGTAGGCGTTTTCGGAAAATGAATCTGGATAATGAAGGTCGTAGCAGACGCACTTTATGACGTAGTCCGGGAACTGTCCGCGCAGCGCGGCGAATATGCCCTCCGGCACGTCCGGCGTCGGGTCGCTCTCGGGCGCAGCATCAGCCTCGAAGCCCGCCTCCTCCGCCATCGCGGCAGCGCTGTCGTAAAACCACGCCTCGGCCGCGGCGGAGGCCTGCGCGGCTACGTTTTCTATGCGGAGGCGGCGCGCGGCGGCGAGATCTTCCTCCGCCGTTTTCTGCGCGCTGTTCAGAGCGAGCGCGAGCAGGGAGACGAGCGCAGCCGATACGGCAAGCACGTATATGAGCACGAAACCGCGGCGTCGTGCCGGCGCGGCGCGGTTCCGCCTCTGTTCCGGCGCGGCGTCAGCTCCGGCGCAGCTTTTCAAGCGCGGCCTTAGCGGCTTTGAATTCCGCCTCTTTTATGGAAGGCCCCCACGCTTCGGCGGCGAGGCCGCCCTCGGCGGAGAGCGCGACCTTGAAGCTGCTCGCGTGCTCGGGACCGCGGCGTTCTATAAGCTTGTAGACTGGCGCGGCTTTGCCTTCGCCCTGCAAAAGCTCCTGAAGCTCGGTCTTGGGGTCTTTCTCCATGACGGGCGCGGCGGCTTCGCCCTTCGTGTCGAGGAAACACGATATCACGCCGCACGCGGCTTCGTAGCCGCCGTCGCTGAATACCGCGCCGAATACCGCCTCGACGCAGTCGGCGGCCATCGAGTCGGTCGGGCTTTTTATGCTTTTGCCGAGGCGTATGAGCGGCTTCAGGCCGTTGTCCGAGGCCCAGTCGCTGAGGCTGTTCTTGCAGACGAGGCGCGCGCGCAGCCGCGTGAGCTCGCCTTCGCTGAAGCCCGGATATGCGGCGAAGAGGCGCGCCGAGGTGACGAGCTCGAGCACGGCGTCGCCGAGGAACTCAAGCCGTTCGTTGTAGGCCGCGTTGTTTTCGTTGGCGTATGAGGAATGCGTCAGAGCCTCGGTTAGAAGCTCCGCGTTCTTGAATTCGTAGCCTAATTTTAATTGAAAGGCGCGAAGCTGTTCTTCGCGCCTTTTGTCGTCTTTCATTGATGGGTTACTTGCAGCTCTCGATTGCGATGACTCCGTTGTGTCCGCCGAAGCCGAAGCTGTTGACGAGGGCTCTCTCGACCTTCGCGCTCACGGCCTTGTTGGGCACTACGTTGATTGCGCACTCGGGATCCGGCGTCTGGAAGTTTATCGTCGGATGCACTATTCCGCGCTCGAAGGCGAGCAGGGCTGCTATCGTGCCGACCGCGCCGGCGGCTCCGAGCGCATGTCCGACCATCGACTTCGTCGCCTGAACCATGACCTTGTCCGCGGCGTCGCCCATGAGGCGCTTTATCGCGGCGGTCTCCATCTTCTCGTTGAGCGGCGTTGAGGTTCCGTGCGCGTTGATGAGGTCTATCTCCTCGGGCTTCCATCCCGCCTTGCGGACGGCCATCGCCATCGCGCGGTAGGCTCCGTCGCCGTCGGGCGCTGGCGCCGTGATGTGGTGCGCGTCGCAGGAGAGGCCGTAGCCCTTGACCTCGGCGTAGATGTGCGCGCCGCGGGCCTTCGCGTGCTCGTACTCCTCAAAGACGAGGATTCCCGCGCCTTCGCCGATTACGAAGCCGTCGCGGTCCGCGTCGAAGGGGCGCGAGGCGTGCTTCGGGTCGTCGTTGCGCCCCGAAAGCGCCTTGAGCGAGCTGAAGCCGGCCGTCGCAAGCGGCGATATCGCGGCTTCTACTCCGCCGGTGATCATGATGTCGGCGTCGCCGCGCATGATGCAGTTGTAGGCTTCGCCCATGCTGTGGGTCGAGCTGGCGCAGGCCGTGACGACGGCCATGTTCGGCCCTTTGGCTCCGAGGCGTATCGCTATGTATCCGGCGGGCATGTTAGTAATCATCATCGGCACCATGAAGGGGCTGACGCGGCTCGGCCCTTTTTCGTAGAGCAGGCGGAAGTTTTCCTCTATCGTGTGGATTCCGCCCTCTCCGCTGCCGACGTACACGCCGAACATCTCTTTGTCGAGCTTTTCAAGGTCGAGGCCGGCGTCCTGTACGGCGAGGTCGGCTCCGGCGGCCGCGAAGTGAAGCACGCGGTCGGTGCGGCGGACCTCTTTTTTGTCGAGCCAGTTTTCAGGATTGAAATTTTTAACCTCTGCGGCTATCTTCGTGGTGTGCTTTTCCGTGTCGAAGAGCGTGATGTAGTCTACGCCGTTCTCCCCGCGCTCAAGCGCGCTCCAGAACTCTTCTTTTCCGATTCCGATTGGGGTGACGGCACCGCAACCTGTGATTACCACTCTTCTGTTATTCATCGGCGTCATAGGTTCCCTCCCTGGAAGAGGGGGGACTGACGGGCAGTCCCCCAATTGTCTCAGTCGTTAATTAGTCCTCGACTCCGAGCTTCGTCTTGACGTAGGCCATCGCCTCGCCGACGGTGGTGAGCTTCTCGGCGTCCTCGTCGGGGATTTCGATGTCGAACTCTTCCTCGATGCCCATGATGAGCTCGACGATGTCGAGGGAGTCGGCGCCGAGGTCCTCTACGAACGAAGCTTCCGGCTTGATCTGGTCCTCTTCGGCGTTGAGGCGGTCCATTACGATTTCCTTAAGTTTCTGCTGTACTTCTTCCATTTTCATTGCAAATCTCTCCTTTGCGGTATTTATGTCTCTTGTTTATACAAAAAGTCCCGTAGGAACTTTTTCCCTTTTTACTGCATCGTCACGCCGCCGTCGACGGCGATGACCTGTCCCTGAAGATACGCCGCGTCGTCCGACACGAGGAAGGCGGCGACGCCCGCGACGTCCTGCGGCGTTCCCGCGCGTCCGGCGGGAATCGAGGCGATGAACTGCGATTTCACGTCCTCTGGCAGGACGGCGGTCATGTCCGTCTCTATGAAGCCCGGCGCTATCGCGTTTACCGTCACGCCGCGCGAGGCGACCTCGCGGGCGAGGCTCTTGACGAAGCCTATGACTCCGGCCTTCGCCGCCGCGTAGTTGCACTGTCCGGCGCTGCCGCGCAGCCCGTTTATCGACGAGACCGCGACGATGCGGCCCCAGCGGCCCTTGAGCATCGGGCGAACGGCTTCCTTCGCGCAGTAGTAGAGCGAGCTGAGGTCCGTCTTTATAACGTCGTCCCAGTCGGCGTCCTTCATGCGCATGAGAAGGTTGTCGCGCGTCACGCCGGCGTTGCAGACGAGGATGTTGACGGGGCCGAGCTTTTCGGCGGCGGCCTTGAACATCGCCTTGACCTCTTCGGCGTTCGAGACGTCTGCCTTTACGGCGAAGGCTTCGCCGCCCGCCGCAGTTATCTCTTCGACGACTTCGTTTGCGGGGCCTTCGGAACGGCTGTAGTTGACGGCGACAGCGCAGCCGCGCTTCGCAAGCTCGAGCGCTATCGCGCGCCCGATGCCGCGTCCGGCTCCCGTTACGAGCGCTACTTTTTTATCTGGCATTTCCGCCGCTCCTCAGATAGTCCGCCGCGGCGAGAAGCTCCTGCGAGTTCGAAACCGCGTAGGGGCGCTTGCCGTTGCATATCTTCCTGACGAGTCCCGAGAGGACGCTGCCGGGGCCGAGCTCTATGTAGCCGTCGACGCCGTTCTTCTCCATCTCGAGGACGGACTGCGACCAGAGGACGGGCGAGTAGGTCTGAGCGTAGAGCGCCTCGCGCACGGCCTGCGCCTTCTGTACGGGCAGCGCGGTCGCGTTCGCGATTATCGGGAACTTCGGGTCGTGCCACTCAATCTGGGCGAAGGCTTCTTTGAGCTCGTCCGCGACGGGGCGCATGAGGGCGCAGTGGAAGGGGGCGCTCACGCGCAGCGGAACGACCTTCGCTGTGTACTTCTGCTCGATCAGCGCGACGGCGCGCTCGACCGCGGTCGCGTGGCCCGAGATGACTATCTGCTTCGGCGAGTTGATGTTGGCCGCTTCGCAGACTTCGCCCTGCGCCGCCTCGGCACAGACCTCGGCGACCGTCGGCAGCTCGAGGCCAATGACGGCCGCCATCGAGCCGACTCCGAGCGGGACGGCGGTCTGCATGAGGCCGCCGCGCTTGTGGACGAGCCTGACGCCGTCTCTCACCGAGAGAGCGCCCGAGGCTACGAGCGCCGTGTATTCTCCGAGGCTGTGGCCCGCCATGCAGACCGGTTCCACGGCCGTGCCGAGCTCCTGCTCGAGCGCGCGGAACATCGCGACGCTGACCGTGAGTATCGCGGGCTGCGTTATCTCGGTGTGGGCGAGCTGCTCAGGCGTGCCGTTGAATATTATGTCGCTCAGCGAGAAGCCGAGCGCCTCGTCCGCCTCGTCGAAAATCCTCTTCGCCGCGATATATTTATCGCAGACGTCCTTCCCCATTCCCGGGCGCTGCGCGCCCTGTCCGGGGAATATCATCGCGTACTTCATCTGACGTATCTCTCCGATCCTGAAAGGATAGATTCCATTTGTGTTACAACGCTTTCTATAATAGAAGCCGCAGGCTCTATCGCATGGACGAGCCCGGCATGAAGGAACCCATGTCCGAATCGCCTTCGACGACGGCGAGGCGCAGCTTGCCCGCGCCGAGAGCCTCGAGCTCCGCGGCCGGGGCGTTTCTGCCCTCAAGCTCCTCGAACTGCTTCGTGAATTTATTTTTGAGGGCGCGCACCGGATGGCCGAGGCTGCGGCCCGTCACGACTGTCGCCCTGTCGTTGGCCTTGACTATTTTTTCTTTGTAGTTGACGTGCGCGTTGCACTCCGAGGCGCAGACGAAGCGCGTGCCCATCTGCACGCCGCTCGCGCCGAGCATGAAGGCCGCCGCCATGCCGCGTCCGTCGGCTATGCCGCCCGCCGCGATGACGGGGATTTTCACGGCGTCGACGACCTGCGGGACGAGGTTCATCGTCGTCGTCTCGCCGATGTGTCCGCCGGACTCCATGCCCTCGGCGACGACCGCGTCGGCTCCCTGCTTCTCTACGCGCTCCGCGAGCGCAACCGCCGCTATGACGGGGATGAC
>UQVV01000005.1 GCA_900544635.1 uncultured Cloacibacillus sp.
TTTGCGGGAATTTTGCGCCGAGGGGCCCGCTCTTCCGCTCCTTTTCCCGAATTATTCCTATCTTTGCAGGTATGATCGACAGGGAAACAGTAGACCGCATTTACGCCGCCGCCAATATCGTGGATATTATCGGCGAATACGTCACGCTCAAACGCAAGGGCGTGAACTATCAGGCCTGCTGTCCGTTCCATAACGAGAAGACCCCTTCGTTCGTCGTCTCGCCCTCGAAGGGCGTCTACAAATGCTTCGGCTGCGGCAAGGGCGGGGACGTTTTTTCGTTTGTGATGGAGAAAGAACACCTGGAGTTCCGCGAAGCTCTCGAACGCCTGGCGGAGAAGGCGGGCGTCACGCTGTCGAGCCGCCCGGGAAGCGGCGCGCCGCGCGGAAGCGCCGACGCCAACAAGGCGGCGCTCGAATTCTTCATGGAGTCGCTGAAAGCGCCCGAGGGCGAAGCCGCCAGGAAATATCTCGCGCGCCGCTCGATAACGCTTGCGGACGCCGCGCGATTTGAAATCGGATGGGCGCCCACCTCGTGGGACTCGCTCACGCGATACCTGAGACGCAGGGGAATATCCGAGGAACAGGCCGTCGACGGCGGCCTCGCTCTGCCGGGACGCAGCGGCGGCTGCTACGACCGCTTCCGCGGCAGGGTGATGTTCCCGATATACAGCATGACCGGGCGCGTCGTCGGCTTCGGCGGACGCATACTCGACGGCGACGGCGCGAAGTACCTCAACAGCCCGGAGAGCCGCGTCTTCAACAAAAGGCACAACCTCTACCTGCTGAACAAGGCAAAGGCGGCGATCGCGTCGAAGGAATGCGCGATACTGGTCGAGGGCTACATGGACGCGATACGCGCGCACCTCTGCGGATATACGAACACAGTCGCATCTCTCGGCACGGCGCTCACTTCGGTGCAGGCCTCTCTCATAAAAAGGATGACGGGACTGTGCTATGTGTGCTATGATTCTGATTCTGCGGGCGAAGAAGCCGCGCTCCGGGCCATGTATATACTTCAGGCCGAGGGCGTGACTGCGAAGCGCGTAGTGTGGCGCGGCGGCAAAGACCCGGACGAGCTGCTTCTTCTGCCGGACGGACGCGAGCTCTTTGAAAAATCGATAGAATCCGCATTGCCTCTGCCGCTTTACCACGTGCGGCTCAGGAGCGGTGCTCTCAAAGACCCGCTGCGCGCGCCTGCCGCGCGTAAGGATTTGTTTGAAGGGCTGGCGTCGCTCTCGGTATTCGACGTATCGCCGTATATCGACGAAATCAGCGAGATGCTCGGCCTGTTCCCGCACGAGCTGAAAGCGCTGATAGACGCGCAGAGAAAGGCGGAGACTCAGACGGCCCGCCGCGCGGAGGCCGGGCCGCACAGCGCCGCCGAAGCGCCGGAAGCATATTATGAAGAGGCGGAAACTTACGGCGACGACATTGAATATATGATATGCAGCCTGCTCTGGAACGACGAGGAAATCCGCGCCTCCTGCGACATGAAGAGCGTCGCGCTCTATACGTCGGACGAAGCGGTGCGCGCGATAATATACGCTCTGATGTCGGGCGACGAGCCGGAGGCGCTCGAACGGCGCTGGCAGCAGATGAACGACGAAAAGGGTATGAAAATAATCGCGCGCGGCAACGGCCTGCTCGCCAGGGAAGGAATAACAGCGGAGACCGCGCGCAAGCTGATAGACGAGCTTCGGCTCAAATTTATAAAGAGAAATATCGCCCCGCTTGTCGCCAAGATAAAGGACGGCAGCATCACGGAGGCTGAATATATGGAATATCTGCATTACACAAGATTACTAAAAGGAGGGAACATAAAGGCATGAAGAAAACGAAGAAGAAAACAGGAGAAACAATGCCGGAAGAAAAGTCCCCTATCACAGACGCTGCGGGCGGCACGGAAGCGCCGCAGGAGGGCGACCCCGCGGACGGCGGCTACCCCGACGAGATGGTGATGGAGAAGCTGGACCCAGTCGAAGACGACTCGGACCTGCTCAACGTCATGGAGCCTCTCGACGATGAAGAAGACGAAGATTCGGGCGGCGCGTCGAACGACGATCAGGACGGAACCGATTACAGCGCGTACATCGACAACGTGCGCGACCTGCTCCACGAGGGACGCGAAAAGGGCTTCGTCACATACGAGGACATAGAAAAGAAAATGCCGAAGGATTTCCTGACCGCGGACATCCTCGACAATATATACATGAACCTCATGGAGCTCGGCGTCGACGTCATCGACGAGCCTAAGACGAAGGTCGACCCCTCTGAGGGCGAGACTGTCCTCGCCTCCTCCGGCGCGGACGATATGGGCGACCTCGAAGACCTGCCGCTTTCCGACCCCGTGCGCATGTACCTGCGCGAGATAGGCAAGATTCCGCTTCTGACCTCTGAGGACGAAGTCAAGCTTGCTAAAGGCGTAGAGGCGGGCGACGCGTCGTGCAAGGACGCCCTTGTTGAGGCCAACCTTCGCCTCGTCGTCAGCATTGCGAAAAAATACATCGGACGCGGAATGCTCTTCCTCGACCTGATACAGGAGGGCAACCTCGGACTCATCCGCGCGGTGGAGAAGTTCGACTACCACAAGGGATACAAGTTCAGCACCTACGCTACGTGGTGGATCCGCCAGGCCATAACGCGCGCCATCGCGGATCAGGCCCGCACGATACGCATCCCGGTCCACATGGTCGAGACCATCAACAAGCTCATCCGCGTCTCGCGCCAGCTCGTGCAGAAGCTCGGACGCGAACCGACAGCCGAAGAAATCGCGGCCGGCATGGAAATCCCCTCCGACAGGGTAGAGGAGATACAGCGCATCGCGCAGGAACCCGTCTCGCTCGAAACGCCTATCGGAGAGGAAGAGGACAGCCAGCTCGGAGACTTCCTCGAAGACAAGGACCTGCCGAGTCCCGAAGAGGCGGCGGCGAGCCAGATACTTCGTGAGCAGCTCGACGAGATGCTTGACGACCTCACGGACAGGGAGCGCGAGGTGCTGCGCCTGCGCTTCGGCCTCGAGGACGGCCACGCCCATACCCTCGAAGAGGTGGGGCGCCGCTTCGGCGTAACGAGGGAACGCATAAGGCAGATAGAGGCGAAGGCGCTGCGCAAGCTGCGTCACCCGAGCCGCAGCAAAAAGCTGAAGGATTTCCTCGAATAGTATAACTACACCCGGCACAGCCGGGTGTTTCTTTGTTTTTGCGGATTACATTTTATTGCGCTTCAAGTTGATAAGCATTATACTTTTTTACATTGCGGAGGTGGACGGTTTGAGGCTGGACAAATTCTTAAAGCTTTCGCGCCTTGTGAAGCGCCGGACCGTGGCGCAGGAAATGGCGGAGATAGGAGCCGTCCGGCTCAACGGGCGGCAGTGCAAGCCGTCCTCAGAGGTGCGCGGCGGAGACACCGTAGAGGTCGCATATCCTCGCCGCGTGCTGAGCGTCAAGGTCGAAAACGCCGACGAAGCTGCACTTAAGCGCGGCGCTGCGGCCTATTCCGTTATAGAAGAAAAACAGGTCAGCCAGGACGAGAAGCCCTGGTGATCCATCAATAAAAGCTTTGGCGAAACATGGCGGCGCGCGCATCGCGGAGCCGCCGGACGAAGGAGGACGAGCGTTCGTTATGAAGGTAGCGGAACCGACGGTAGAAAGGCTTATACAATATTACCGTCTGCTTATAATGATGAAGGAAGAGGGCCGCAAGGTCGTCTCTTCGCTCCAGATGGGTGAGATGCTCGGCATAAAGGCGAGCCAGGTCAGAAAAGATCTCTCGTACTTCGGCGAGATAGGCAAGCGCGGCGTCGGATATCACGTCAACCGCCTCTGCACTCATATAGAAAACATACTGGCGTCGCCGCGCGTCTGGCACGTGGCGCTTGCCGGAGTCGGAAACCTCGGCACCGCGCTCATGGGCCACGCCGCCTTCCAGAGCTACAAGTTCAGCGTCGAGGCGCTCTTCGACGTAGACCCGGAGAAGGTCGGCAAAAAGCTGATGGGCGTCGACTGCTTCCACGTCGACGACATAGCGAAGGTGATGGAGGAACGCAATATCGAGGTGCTCATCCTCGCCGTACCTGCGGCGGCGGCGCAGTCCTGCGTCGACAAGGCCGCCGCGTCGCCGACGCTCAAGGGCATCCTCGCCTTCACTCCGGCGACCGTCGTCGTGCCGGACAGGATACTTTTCTATCGCGTGGACATATTCGTAGAGCTCGAAAAGTTGCTGTTCTTCCTCAAAGAGCGCGAAAAATAGCTCCATTTAAGGCAAAACGAATAGTCAGAACTGTCAATCTCATGCTAAAATAGCCGGTGTTACGCATATAGGCGAATCGAACAATTTGTAAGGAGGAGTTTTCTTTGGAGCAGCAGGGCGGATTAATGGGGATGATGTTACCCCTCGCGATGTTCGCGGCGATCTTCTATTTCATGATCATCAGGCCGCAGAAGAAGAAGCAGAAGGCGCATGACGAGATGCTCGCCAGCATCAGCAAGGGCGATACGGTCATCACGGCAGGCGGATTTTTCGGCATCGTTCGCGAGATTCTCGACGACAGTTATCTGATCGAGCTTGACGAAGGCGTCAAGGCCCGCATCCTCAAAAGTTCCATCTCGATGAAGAAGGGCGAAGGCAGCACCGCGCCGCAGCAGCCTAAGAAAAAGAAGGGCAAGAAGAACGAGCAGCAGGCGCAGGAGACGAAGCCCGAGGAAGAGCTCCCGGCGGAGACCGAGGCGCAGCCCGCGGAAGCTCCCGCAGAGGAGAAGCCCGTTGAGGCCGAGCCCCAGCCGGCAGAAGAAGCTCCCGCCGAAGAGAAGCCCCGCCCGCAGGTAGGCGCCGGTTTCGAAAAATAAGACGAGGTCATCAAGACTAACGTCCGAAAGAAAGTTTTGACATTTTACGGAGAGGACGGCTTTATTGTAGTCCACTCCGTTTTCTTTGTGAGGAGGCGCATATAGATGCTGAAAAGAGACAAATGGCGGCTGATAGTCGTCGTCGCCGTCATCGTCATAGCCGCCGTGGTGGCCTTCCCGATAAAGGGGAAAATGCGTCTGGGGCTCGACCTCAGCGGCGGCGTGCATATCGTGCTGCAGGCTAAGGGAACGCCCGAGAGCCCGCTTACCCCGGACAGCATAGACAGGCTTCTCGTCGTCCTGCGTTCGAGAATAGACCAGTACGGAATAGTTGAACCGATAATACAGCGCGAAGGCGACGACCGCGTGGCGATCGGCCTTCCCGGCGTTGACGACCCGGAGGCTGCGCTCGACCTTATAGGGCGCACCGCCGTTCTCCAGTTCCGCCAGGTGCTCGGCGAGTCTCCGAGAATACCGCTCGAACCCATCCGCTCGAACTACGACAACGACGAGCAGTTCAAAGCCGCGCAGGAGCGCTGGCAGAGAGCTAAAGACGAAGTCGGCCTTTACATAGAGCAGATGAAGGCAGCCGTCAAGGACAATCCCGAGATGGCTGTCGCCAACAGCGAAGAAGGCGGCGCATACCTGCTCGGCAAGCAGTACGTCAGCGGCGGTGATCTGACGAAGGCGGAGACGACCTTCGACCAGTTCGGCAAGGCGGCGGTATCGCTCACCTTCAATGCGGAAGGCGCGAAGCTCTTCGACGAGGCCACTGCCGCCAACATCAACAAGCAGATAGCGATAGTGCTCGACGGCACGGTAATCTCGGCCCCCGTCGTTCAGCAGCGCATATCCGGCGGCGAAGCGCAGATAACGGGCTCCTTCACGACCGAAGAGGCCAACAGGCTCGCCATCATGCTGCGCGCCGGCGCTCTGCCCGTATCCGTCGAAATACTTGAGAACAGGTCCGTAGGACCGTCGCTCGGAGCCGACTCCGTGCGCGACGGCGTCAAGTCCGGCCTCATCGGCGCGGCTCTCGTCGTCGTCTTCATGCTGGTCTACTACGGCTTCCTCGGAATCGCCGCCGACATAGCGCTCTGCGCCGCAATGCTCATCGTAGTCGCTATGATGATAGCGCTGCACTCGACCCTTACGCTGCCCGGCATCGGAGGTATGGTGCTGACGATAGGTATGGCGGTCGACGGCAACATACTGATATACGAACGAATGAAGGAAGAGCTGCGCGCCGGCAAGACGACGATGGCGGCTCTCGACGCCGGATTCCGTAAGGCGCTCGTCGTCATCCTCGACTCGAACATCACGACGCTCATCGCCGCGGCGATACTCTTCTACTTCGGAAGCGGACCGATTCGCGGTTTCGCCGTCACGCTGAGCATAGGCATCGTCGCGTCGGTCTTCTGCAACGTCGTCGTGACGCGTACGCTTCTCGGCATAGCGCTCTCTGCGCGCAGGAAACAGACTATATAGGAGGCGCGGACGATGACATTCTTTGATCCCACAAAGACGAACATCCCGTTCATCCAGTACAGGAAAATTCTTATAAGCATAAGCGTCGTCCTCATCGCAGCCTCGATTGCGCTGCTTGCGACGAAGGGGCTCAATTTCGGTGTCGACTTCACGGGCGGCCTCGTCCTTCAGGTCGAGTTTGAAAAGCCGGTGGACGTCGGCGACGTGCGCGCGGCGCTTGCTAAGATAGGCCACGGCAGCGCGACGATACAGGCCTTCGACGAAAAGGCGATACTGCTGCGCTTCCAGGCGCAGGACGACGAGGTGCGCAAGGCCGTGCTCGCGGTGCTCACCTCAGACATCGGGCCGTATAAGGTGCTCCGCATCGACAAGATAGGACCCGTCGTCGGCGGAGAGCTGCGTATGCAGGCCGTCTGGTCGCTCTCCCTCGCGCTCGCCGCGATACTCATCTACATGGCGTACCGCTTCCGCTTCCGCTTCGGCGCGGTCGCCGTCGCGGCGCTGATGCACGACGTAATAATAATGCTCGGAGCGTACAGCCTTACCGGAAAGGAAATTTCCGTAACCTTCATCGCGGCCATCCTCACCATCGCGGGCTACTCGCTGAACGACTCGATAGTCGTCCTCGACCGCGTCAGGGAAAACTGGTCCGACGTGCGCACGCTCGGCATAGATGTGCTCGTGAACAGGTCCATCAACCAGACGCTCTCGCGCACCATCAACACCTCACTCACGACGCTGCTTCCGATCATCGCGATGTACATCTGGGGCGGCGAGGTCATCAGCAACTTCGCCTTCGCCTTCCTCATCGGAATCGTCGCCGGTACGTACAGCTCGATATGCATCGCGGGCGGACTGCTCGTCATCTGGTACCTGCGCTCGCCGAAGTACTAAAGCTTCTCCGCATATACAGAAAATCTCTCCCGCAGCCGCTTGTGGGAGAGATTTTTTTTGTCTTATGGTATTATATGTGCTGTATATGAAGATGGGGCGCAGGGCGGATTTCGCGGCCCGCGCCGCAGGAGGGATTTTCGTTGAAAAGTTACGTGCTCGCGATTGTGCTTACTATGTTCCTTTCCGCCCTATTCGCCTTTCAGAACATAGGCGACGTCACAGTAAAGTTCGTCTTCTGGCAGTGGACGCTCCCGCAGGGCGTGTGGGAGGTCGTGCTCTTCTCGACGGGAGCCGCTGTCATGTGGTTCTTCTCGCTCTTCTCGGTCTTTGAGGTGCGCTCGAAGCTTAAGAAGCAGCTCAAGGAAAAGGACGACAAGATAGCCGCGCTCGAGCAGGAGAAGAAAGCTATACTCGACTCCGTTACGGTGAAACAGCAGGCCGCCGAAGCGGCAGAGCAGAAGAGCGGCGAACAACGCACGGAAACGGCGGAATAGTCATTGGTAGTTCGCTGCGCCAAGGATTCTCTCAACATACACACGCAGACGGAAGTATCGGCGCAGATAGCGGCAAGGTTCAACTGCTCTCCCTTTCAGGCGTCTCTGCTTGAGATGCGCGGCCTGACGGCCGACGTTATGCCTAAAGAGGTGGAGAACTGGCTTTCGCCCTATCTGCCGAGGCTTCTCGAAAAGCTCGACTTAGGCGCCGACAACGCGAACGCCGCGGCTCTGGTGCGCGGCCTCGGGCCGTCGTCTGACGTCGTCGTCTACGGCGATTACGACGTGGACGGCATATCTGCGACCGCGATAGCGATGGAGCTCGCGCTCTCGAAGGGCGCGCACGTGCGCTACTTCATCCCGCACCGCTTCAATCAGGGCTACGGCCTGCACAAGGACGTCGCGCAGGTCATAGCGAAGCGCAAATGCGACCTCGTCATCGTCGTCGACTGCGGCACGCAGGACGTCGAGTCAGTCGAGATTCTCAAAAAGAACGGCATCCCCGTCGTAATATTCGACCACCACCTCGTTGAAGGAAAACGCGCGGAGAGCGACACTCTCGTAAACCCGCAGATATGCGGCGACAGCACCGCGAAGCGCCTCTGCGCGACGGCCGTGCTCTGGTGCTGGATATGGCAGAACGAGCTTATGCCGCGCCGCCAGCTTATGAAGCTTCTCGACGTAGTCGCGCTCGCGACGATAGCGGACTGCGTTTCGCTCTCTTCGTCGCTGAACCGCGCGCTCGTGCGCGAGGGCATAAATTCCATACGATCGAAGGCGCGTCCGGGGCTGAACCTGCTGATGGAACAGCTCGGAATATCTCCGTCGTCGATAGACACGGAGGACCTCGCGATGCGCGTCATCCCGTGCCTCAACGCGGCGGGCCGCCTCTACCTCGCCGACCTCGCGGTCGAAGTGCTCTTCCCGGGCAAGGATCTCGCTGGAAAGGTCGGCAAGCTCATCGCGCTGAACCGCAAGCGGCGCGAGCTTTCCACGAAAATACTCGAACAGGTCGACAAGCTTGCCGACGATAAATTCAGATATGTGCTGACGAGCGACGACTGGTCGGTCGGCGTCCTCAGCAGCGTCGCGAGCCGCATATGCGGCGACAGGAACGCGCCCGTAGCGCTCGCCGCCTCCGTCGGCGGCAGCATAATGCGCGGCACGCTGCGTATGCCCGCAGGCGGAGACGCGGTCGGCGTACTCAAGCAGCTTGCGCCGCTTCTCAACACGTGGGGCGGCCACCGTCTCGCGGCGGGCTTCAGCGTCAAGATGGAGAACTGGCAGACCGTGCGCGAGAAGATGGAGGAGATACTCTCAGGCGTCAAGGTCATCGGAGAGAAGGAAGAGCTGCTCTTCTGGAACCCCGCGAACCTCGACATGAAGACCTGGACGGAGGCCTCGGCGCTCGGCCCCTTCGGCATGGACAACCCCGCGCCGATGCTCTACGCGCCGTACAACGGCAGGATGTCGCTCTCTCCGCTCGGCAAGGGCGGCAAGCACGTCAAAGTCTCCCTCGGCCCCGTCTCGCTGCTAGCGTTCGGAGCCGCGGACATGTTCAGCGGCGGCTGCGGGTGGCTCGACGGCTGGGTCTACAAGCCGCGGCTCGACACGTGGCGCAACGTCACGTCGCTTCAGTTCGTTCTTGAAAAAATGGTAGCGAGAGAATCAAAAACCGAATGAAAGAGGGCGGTCGGCAGTGAGCGAAGAAAAGAAAAGCGGCGCCGTCAACGTCAGGTCGGCTCATCTTTCCGAAATAGGCGGCACCAGAGGATTTTCCATCGGCGAAAAGGAAAACCGCGCCCTTATGGAAGGCTACTGGGGGCGCATACCGGAGGACCAGCGCGTCACTTCGCTCCGCCTCGCGTGGCAGGACCTGTGGAGCAAGGCCTCGCTCTACATGCCGAAGGAGGACATGAAGGCGGTCGGCGAGACCTTCGTCTTTTCCTCCGAGGCGCACGGCAGCCAGCGCCGCTACACCGGCGAGCCGTACATAATCCACACCGTCAGCGTAGCCTCGATACTCGCGGGCATGGAGATGGACCGCGAGACGATAATCGCGGCTCTGCTCCACGACGTGCTCGAAGACACGAGCTTCACCGGCGAGCAGCTGAAAGAGCGCTTCGGCGAGGACGTAGTGACGCTCGTCGACGGAGTTACCAAGCTCGGAAAATTACAGTTCAAGTCGGTCGAGGAATATCAGGCGGAGAACCTTCGCAAGATGTTCGTCGTAATGGCGAAGGACATCCGCGTCGTGCTCATCAAGCTCGCCGACCGTCTCCACAACATGCGCACGATATCGTCGCACCGCCGCGAGAAGCAGCTTTCGATAGCGCGCGAGACGCTTGAAATATACGCGCCGCTCGCGCACCGTCTCGGAATATATCAGGTCAAGCGCGAGCTCGAAGACCTTTCCTTCAGAATACTCGACCCGGAGATGTACTATGACATCAAGCGCCGTGTGCGCAAAAAGCTGCCCGAGCGCGAGATGATAATAAAAGAGGCAATGGACATCCTCTCGAACAAGCTGCGGGAGGAGGGCATCGAGGCCTCGATAAAGGGACGCCCGAAGCATTTCTACAGCATCTACGAAAAGATGCGCCGCAAGAACCTTTCGCTGGAGCAGCTCTACGACCTTCTTGCGCTGCGCGTCATAGTCAAGACCGTCGGCGAGTGCTATCAGGTGCTCGGCCTCGTCCACACGATATGGAAGCCGATACCGGGACTCTTCGACGACTACATAGCGAATCCGAAGAGCAACATGTACCAGTCGCTGCACACCACCGTCGTCGGCCCGAACGGAGACCCGCTCGAGGTGCAGATAAGGACGAAGGAGATGCACTTCCTCGCCGAGTACGGAATCGCCGCCCACTGGAACTACAAGGAGGGCGGGCAGAAGGTCGACAACCTCGACAAGGGCCTCACGTGGATACGCAAGGCGCTCGAAACCTCGGCGGAGGGGCGCGACAGCGACGAAGCGCCGGCCGGCGCGCAGTTCATGGACAACCTCAAGACGGACGTGCTTTCGAGCGACGTTTTCGTCTTCACGCCAAAGGGCAAGGTCGTCTCGGTGCCGAACGGCTCGACCTCGATAGATTTCGCCTACGCAATACACACGGAGATTGGACACAAATGCGTGGGCACGATGATAAATGGGCGCATCGCGCCGATGGACCAGGAGCTTCAGAACGGCGACATCGTCCGCATACTGACATCGCCGCAGGGCAAGCCCTCGCGCGACTGGCTCAAGATTGCGAAATCCAGCAGAACGCGCGCGAAAATCAAGTCGTGGTTCCGCCAGCAGGAGCGTCAGGAGCGCGAGGAAAAATCCCGCCGCGGGCGCGAGCTTCTTGAGAAAGAGGCGTCGCGCAGGAACCCGGGCGTGGAGAACCCGCTCGAGCCCATATCGCCGCAGCTCGCCCATATCGCACGCGAGCTCGGCTACGCTAGCCTCGACGAGCTCGTTATAGCGGTCGGCAGCGGAAACCATTCGCCGTCGAGCATCTTGGGCCGCATCACGCCGGAGACGCCGAAGACCCCGGTCGCCGAGCCGCAGCCCGCGGCGCAGCCGCCGCAGCAGCGCAAGGAGGCCGACTTGGAAATCGTCGTCGACGGCACGCAGGGCGTGCTCGTCACGCTCGCGCAGTGCTGCCGCCCGATACCCGGCGACGCGATAACGGGCGTCGTGACGCAGAGCCACGGCATCTCCGTCCACAGAAAAGACTGCGTCAACATCGAAAAAAGCGACCCGGCGAAGCACGTCGCCGTCTCGTGGGGCGTGCCGAAGAACACGCGCTACACGGCGCGGCTCAAGATAGAGGGGACGGACAAGCCGTCGCTGCTCGCCGACATCGTCCAGACGATTACGGTGATGGACGGCCTCGTCTCGAACGTCAGGTCGAGCCTTGTGAACAATACGCGCACGCGCGTCGTCGCCGACGTGCAGGTGAAGGATCTGGAGCACCTGTACCGCATAATGGCGAAGCTGAACAACCAGTCGGGGATACTCGACGTGACCAGGGGGTAGTTTTATGAAGGCGCTGCTTCAGCGCGTGACGTCGTCGTCGGTCTCGGTCGGCGGCGAAACGGTAGGCAAGATCGGAAAAGGCATAACCGTCCTGCTCGGCGTCGTGCCGGAGGACACGCAGAAGGATATAGACTGGCTTGCGGAGAAGGTCGTAAATCTGCGCATCTTCGACGACGGCGATGGGAAGATGAATCTTTCCGTGAAGGACGTGGGCGGCGAGATACTCGTGATTTCGCAGTTCACGCTCTGCGGCGACTGCCGGAAGGGACGCCGCCCATCGTGGGCGAAGGCCGCGCCTCCGGCGTTCGCGAACGAAATGTACGAGAAATTCATATCGGCGATAGAAAAAGAGGGCGTGCGGACCGCGCACGGGACGTTCCAGGCCTACATGGCCGTGGACATCCAGAACGACGGCCCCGTGACCCTTATGATAGACACCAAGGAGTGAAGGTTATTATGCACATTAAGAGATTCCCGCTCGGGATGCTGTGGACGAACTGCTACCTTATCTGGGACGACGAGGACAACGGCTTCGCCGTCGACCCGGGCGGTCCCGCGCAGGAGGTCATAGACTTCATCAATATGCACCACATCAAGCTCGACATGGTGCTGCTGACGCACGGCCACAACGACCACATCGCTGGCGTCGAGGAGCTGCGCGGCATTGCGGCGCACGGCGTCGCGATACACGAGGACGACGCGGGCTGTCTCGAAGACCCGTCGCGGAATCTTTCGACGATGATGGGCGAGCTCGTCTCCGTGCATAAGGCGGACAGGCTGCTGCACGACGGCGACAAGCTGACGGTCGGCAAGATGACGCTCGACGTCATACACACGCCGGGCCATACGCCGGGCGGCATATCCGTGATAGTCAGCGACGGCGAGGAAAAAATAATGCTTTCGGGCGACACGCTCTTCGCGCGCTCGGTGGGCCGCAGCGACCTGCCCGGCGGCGACGAGGAGGTGCTTCTCGAATCTCTGAAAAAGTTCGAGAACCTTCCCGACTGCATGCGCGTCCTTCCGGGCCACGGGCCGGAGACGACGATAGGAGCCGAGAGGGCTCACAACCCGTTCTGGCCCAGATAAGCGGAAAGCTTCGCGATGGACTTCGCGAGCCTGCATGAGGACGAGCGCCCGCGCGAAAAGTTGCTGCGCCTCGGGCCGGAGAGCCTGTCGACGGCGGAGCTGCTCGCCGTGATTCTGCGCACCGGCAGGCAGGGCGAGGACGTTATGGCGCTCTCGCACGGCCTGCTCTCGCGTATGGGCGGCGTCGAGGGGCTCGCCCGCGCGTCGGTGGCGGAGCTCATGCAGGAAAAGGGGCTGAAGGCGGCGAAGGCCGCCTCGCTCGCGGCTTCGATAGAGCTCGGCAAAAGGATGGCGGTCGTGAGCGCCGGCGAGAAAAAGGAATGGAAGAGCCGCCTGCTCTCGATCGCGCTCGAGACGAAATACTCCGACCGCGAGACGATATACGCGCTCTTTCTCGACGCGCGCGACGGCCTCATAGACGAGGCGGAGCTTTCATACGGAGGCATGACGGGGGCCTATCTCGACCTTCCGGTATTCTTCCGCCGCGCGGTCCGCGCGGGAGCCTACGGAGTAGTGCTCATACACAACCATCCGGACGGCTCGCGCTTCGCGAGCCGCGACGACGAACGGCTCACGGAGCACGTCAAAAAGGCGCTCGGCGTGCTCGGCATAAAGCTTAAGCGCCATTATATAGCGGCCGGCGGGGAGCTCTTCCTGGTCGGCGGAGCGGAGGACGAAGAGCCGCCGCGCAGGTATTAACGAAAAGAACGGAAAGCGGGGAGCTTTTTTTGTTTAAGTTCAAACCGAACATATTCAACCACGAAATAGGGATAGACATCGGCACGGTGAACACGGTCATATACGTGAAGTCGAAGGGCGTCACGATAGACGAGCCGTCGGTTATCGCGGTGCGCAACCTCAACCGCAAGGGACAGAAGGAAATCATAGCATTCGGCGCTGCGGCGAAGAAGATGATAGGCCGCACGCCGGTCGGCATCAGCACGCTGCGCCCGCTCTCGCACGGCGTCATAGCGGACTTCGAAATGACGCGCCACATGATACGCCACTACATGGCGCGCGCCGGAGCCTCCGGCGGCGTATTCTCGCATCCGCGCGTCGCGGTCTGCGTGCCCGCGAGCGTAACCGAGGTCGAAAAGCGCGCCGTCGTCGAGGTAACGCTCGCGGCGGGCGCGAAGGAGGCCTTCGTCGTCGAAGAGCCGCTCGCGGCCGCGGTCGGCATAGGCCTGCCCATCAACGAGGCGCAGGGCAACATGGTCGTCAACATGGGCGGCGGCACCTGTGAGGTCGCCGTCATGTCGCTCGGCGGAATAGTCATCAACCAGTCGCTGCGCGTCGCGGGCGAGGCGATAGACGAGGCGATAGTCTCGCTGCTGCGCCAGAACTACACGCTCGCCATCGGCGAAAGCACGGCGGAGGAGATAAAGATAGCTATAGGCTCAGTCATCCCGCTCGAGCAGGAGCTTCGCATGGACGTCAAGGGGCGCGACCTCGTCGACGGACTGCCGAAGGTCGTCACGATAAGCTCCGAAGAGGTGCGCGACGCGATAGAGCCCATCATCGTGCAGATAGAGGACACGATACGCACGACGCTCGAACGCACGCCGCCGGAGCTGGTGCGCGACATCGTCGACCAGGGCATCGTGCTCTCGGGCGGAACGGCGAACCTGCGCGGCCTCAACATCCGCTTCGCCGACGCGCTGAACGTGCCGATACACATCGCGGAGCAGCCGCTCTATTCCGTGGCCCTCGGTCTCGGCAAGATACTCGAAACGCCGCGGAAGCCGAGCGAGGTTTCCATAACTCTCGACAACAAGCCTGGCGCGTAGGAAAGCGGAATGCGCTTTATAGGAAGGGAGGCGCGCCCGTGGTTCGGCGGCGTCATCTCCGTCGTCGCGGGAGCAGCCGTGCTGCTCGTCATGCTCTCCGCCCCCTCGCTTAAATATGCCGCGGTCGAGTGCGTGAACACGGCGCTCGCCTACCCCGAAAAGCCGGCGCTCTATATACGCAACATCGTAAAGCTCAGCGGCAACTGGGTGCTCGAGCGCGCGACGCTCAACGAACGCGTCGAACGGCTCGAGCTCGAACGCCAGGCGCTCGCCGAGGCGCTCCAGCGCGCCGGGGCCGTGCCGGCGGCACCGCGCGAGTCCTACGTCCGCGCCGTCGTGACGCTGCGCTATCCGCAGGACTGGTGGCAGGAGTTCCGCATCGACAAGGGAACGCGCGACGGCGTTGCCGAAAACGCCGCCGTCACCTCGGAGGGCTATTTCGTCGGCCGCGTCGTGCGCGCTGGCGAAAATTACGCGTGGGTCGAGCTCGTAACCTCGTCGTCGTTCCTTCTCGCCGCCGTCGTGGACCAGACGCGCGACCTCGGAGTCGTGAACGGCGACGGCGCGGGACGTCTCAACCTGCTCTATATCCCCGAGGAGCGCAGGCTCAGCCGCGGCATGACCGTGTCGACCTCGCTGATGAACGACCTCATCCCGCCCGGCCTTCCCATCGGCACTATAATCGGCGTCGACAAGAACAAAGAGGGCTACACGGAGATGAAGCTCAGCGCGGGCGCGCATCTGACGCAGCTCTATAACGTCGAGGTCTTCACGGGCAAGGGGGCGAAGGCGAAATGACGCTGCTCTTCGTCGTCTGGCTTTTGCAGGACTTCGCGCAGCTTCTGCTCATGGGCATCTGCATAGTGCCCGACGTCTTTCTTATGACGGCGCTCTTCATGGCGCTGCTTCCCGGCGTCTCCGGCGAGCGGCAGACGAAGCTCGTCTGGGCCGCGTTCGTTGGCGGGCTGCTATGGGACCTGCGCTGGACCAACCTGCCGGGCCTCTCCGCGGCGATAGGCGGCGGCGTCCTCGGCCTTATATGCTTCCTTTGGTACAAGACCCCGGCGCAGGGGCGCACTGCGGGGACCTTCACAGTCTTTGCCGTCCTCACGCATCTGCTTTATTCCGTGATTCACTTCTTCTTCTGGACGATGCCGAGCGGCTCCGCCGTCCGCCAGCTCGCCGTGCAGCAGCTGACGGCCGTGCCGGTCATCGCCGTCTTCTCGTGGCTCTTCTGGAAAGTATATTCCGACCATGGTTAGCGGGCGTTATTCCGGCTTCGACATAATGCGGCGCACGCGCGTCTTTCAGGGCGTCGTCGTCGTTTCGCTGCTGCTGCTCACGGCCGGGCTCTTCTTTTTCCAGATAGCGCAGGGCGACGAATATGTAAAGCTCGCCTCGCGCAACCGCCTCCGCATACTGCGCATCTCCGCACCGCGCGGCAGCATACTCGACATAAACGGCGCGCCGCTCGCCGTCAACGTGCGCACCTTCAACCTCAGCGGCTATCCAGTGGATTTACAGAAAGACGAGAACGTCAAAGCGACCGCCGCGCTGCTGACGCGCAGCGGCATCCCGATGGACGAGGCGCGGCTGCGCGAGCTCGTCGACAAACAGTACTCCGCGCCCTACCGCGCGATAACCGTCGCGACGAACCTGACCTTCGCGCAGGTCGCGGAGATGATTATGGACCGCGACTTCAAAAAGGCGCTCTTCATAACGCCGGTCTGGAAGCGCACCTACCCCGCCGCGCAGTACGCGGCGCACGTCGTCGGCTACGTCGCTGAAATTACTAAGGAGGAGCTCGAAACGCGCGACAGGGAGCTCTACCGCGGCGGCGACATGATTGGCAAGAACGGCATCGAGCGCGAGTACGAGGACGTGCTGCGCGGCGCTGCGGGCGAAGAGGTCATCGAGGTCGATTCGCGCGGGCGCAGGCTGCGCAACATCAGCTACGTGAAGACGCAGAAGGGCGGCGACATGACGCTGACGATAGACCTCGCGGCGCAGCGCTACGCGGCGGAGCTGATGGGGAAGTTCCGCGGCGCGCTCATCGCGATGGACGTTCACGACGGCTCGATAAGATGCCTCTATTCTTCGCCCTCCTACGACCCGAACCCGCTGACGTGGGGAATATCGAACAAAGAATGGGCCGCGCTGACCGACCACGTCGAGCGGCCGATGATGAACCGCGCGATATCGGGAGCGTACCCTCCGGCCTCGACCTTCAAGGTCATCACCGGCACAGCTATACTCGAAAACAAAATCGCGAACAGGAACACGAAGATCAACTGCCCCGGCTGGTTCGAGCTCGGCAACCGCCGCTTCCGCTGCTGGAAGCGCAGCGGCCACGGCAAGGAGAACGTCACGGACGCGCTGCGCGATTCGTGCGACGTCTACTTCTACGAGCTCGCCTCCAAGATGGGCGTGCGCAAGCTCATGGAGACGGAGGAGAAGTTCGGCGTCGGGCGCAAGACCGGCATCGACCTCTCGGGCGAAGCGTCGGGGACGCTGCCCGGCCCCGAGTGGAAGAAGCGCCGCATCAAGGAAAGCTGGTACGGCGGCGACACGGTCAACAACTCTATCGGGCAGGGCTACGTGCTCATGACGCCGCTGCAGGTCGTGCGGGTCTACGCAGCGCTCGCGAATGGTGGTAAACTGTTGAAGCCGAGGCTCAACACCGCCGCTTCGGTGGAGAGCGAGCCGCTCGGCGTCGACCCCGCCGTGCTGCGCGTGATAAAGCAGGGCGTCGAAGAGGTTACGAAAAGCGGCACGGGACGGATAGCGAGCTCGTTCGGCGTCAGGGTCGCCGGAAAGACGGGAACGGCGCAGAACTCGCAGGGCGACGACCACGCGTGGTTCGCGGGCTACGCGCCGGTCGACAATCCGCGCTACGCGGTCGTCGCGATAGCCGAGGCCGGAAAGGCCGGCTCTTCGCTGACGGGGCCGATGGTCGGCAAGATGCTGAGCTTTTTGATAAACGGCGAAAAATACGCCGAGCCGCAGAAGACGGAGCAGAAGGCGGCTCCGAAGCCGCAGAACGTGAACAGAGGTGCTGGCAGATGATACAGTTGAAAGGCAGACAGGCCGGGGCGCTGAAGTGCGTCATTCCGGCGGAGATGAGCGAACGCCAGATGATAGACGGCTTCGCCAAGCTTCTGTCTATGGGCAGCCATCTTTTCGAGGGGAGCGAAATCGTCATAGATTTGCAGACGCGCGTCTTTTCGCCGTCGCTGCTCTCGAAGATATGGAAGAGCTTCATCGAGCCGAGCGGCTGTTTCGTCAAGGAATGGATAGTCGCCGACGAGCGTTCGCGCGTATGGCTCGACCGTATGGGCTTCCGCACCGCCGAGACCGACAGGCTCTACGCGAAGCGCGAAGCGGCTGCCCCCGCGCAGCGCGCGGCGTCCGAAACATTCGTCCACGCGGGAACGGTACGCGGCGGGCAGAAGATAGCGCACGACGGCGACGTGATAGTGATAGGCAACGTCAACCAGGGGGCCGAGATAAGCGCCTCGGGCAACGTGACCGTGATAGGCCGCCTCAACGGGCTGGTCCACGCCGGATGCGGCGGCGACGACGGCAAGACAATCGTCGCGCGCTCGCTCGAGACGGGGCAGATACGCATCGGCACGAAGGTCGGAATAATAGACAAGAGCTCCATCTTCTGGGGCAAGTCTGTTTTTATAAAAATTTCAGAAAACGAGGTGCAGGTCATTCCGTGGCCTGCGCTGTAAAGGAGGACACTGTTTTGGACTGCAGGACGATAGTCATAACCTCCGGCAAAGGCGGCGTCGGCAAGACGACGACGACCGCGAACCTCGCCGCCGCCCTCGCATCGGACGGGTACAAGGTCGTCGCCGTCGACGGCGACGTCGGACTCCGCAACCTCGACGTGATAATGGGCCTTGAGAACAGAATAGTCTACACGCTCATCGACGTCATCGAGGGGAACTGCCGCCTCAATCAGGCGCTGATACGCGACAAGCGCCTCGACAACCTCTACATGATACCGACAGCACAGTCGAAGACTAAGGACGCCGTCTCCGCGGAGCAGATGGAAGAGCTCTGCGCGCAGCTGCGCCCCGACTTCGACTTCATACTCATAGACAGCCCCGCGGGCATCGAGGCGGGCTTCCGCAACGCCGCCGCGGGCGCGGACGAGGCGCTCGTCGTGACGACGCCCGAGGTCTCCGCGGTGCGCGACGCCGACAGGATAATCGGCCTTCTCGAATCGATGGAGAAGGCGCCGATACAGCTCATCATCAACCGCATCCGCCCCGACATGGTGAAGCGCGGAGAGATGCTCGGCGTGCAGGACGTGCTCGACATCCTCGCGGTCGACCTTGTCGGCGTGATACCGGACGACGAATCGATAGTCGTCTCGTCGAACCGCGGCGAGCCTCTGACGCTCGGCAGCGGCTCAAAGGCGGGGCAGGCCTATAAAAATATTGCGAAGCGGCTCTGCGGAGCGGAGGTGCCTTTCATGGATCTCTTCAAGGAAGAGGGCGGCTTCTTCGCATCGCTTCGCCGCATGTTCTCGAAGGGGTAGTCCGTCATGGGACTCTTCGACGGCATCTCCAAGCTCTTCGGCGGGCAGAAAAGCGGCGCTGTGGCGAAGGAACGGCTCCAGCTCGTGCTCATCCACGACAGGAACGACATTTCGCCGGAAGTGCTGACCGCGCTGCGCGCCGACCTGATCAACACGATTAAGAAATATTTAGAGATAGACGAGAGCGGGATAGAGCTCGACCTCAACCGCGAGGATCATTCCGTCGCGCTGCTCGCGAGCATACCGCTCAAGAATATGCAGCGCCCCGTGCGGGGAAGGAAGAAGGAGGCGTAGCGGCGGCAGCCTTCGCGCCCTCCGCTTTTTCGTAAATGGCCGAGAAGTTCCATACGAGCTGGGCCGACGTCCGCTCCTACACGGACTGGGCGATGGTTCTCGTCACGCTCGTGCTTTTCTGCTGCGGCCTCGCCGCGATATACAGCGCGAGCGCGTCGTTCGCATCGGGCGACGCGGTCTCCGGCTTCGTCGTGCGCCAGTGCGTCTGGGGCGCTCTCGGCGCGTGCGCCTACCTCGCCGTCGTCAAGCTCGACTACCGCAACGCTATGAGGTTCGCATGGCCGATGTTCGGCGCGATGCTCGCGATGCTCGCGCTGCTGCTGATAATCGGGCACACGGCCAAGGGCGCGCAGAGCTGGTTCAACCTCGGCTTCTTCCGCTTCCAGCCGTCGGAGCTCGGCAAGGTCGTCTTCGCGCTTGTGATGGCGAAGCTCTGCACCGCGCTGCCGCCCTACACCGTCAAGGGGCTCGCCGCGGCGCTCGCGGCGGCGGGCTCGATAATGGCGCTCGTAATGCTCCAGCCGGACCTCGGAAGCACGCTCGTCTACGCCGTCATGCTCGCCGCGGTGCTGATTGCGGCGGGGACGCCGGTCAAGGTGCTCGCGGGTATGGCCGCGGCGGGGCTCGCGATGCTGCCGCTCGGATGGATGGTGCTGAAGCCCTATCAGCGCATGAGGCTGCTCGTATTCATCGACCCGACCGTGGACCCGCAGGGCGCGGGCTACAACGTCATCCAGTCGCGCATAGCGGTCGGCTCGGGCGGCCTTTTCGGAAAGGGGTTTATGCACGGCACGCAGGGAAAGCTTCACTTCCTGCCGGAGCCGCATACGGATTTTATATTCAGCGTATTCTCGGAGGAGTTCGGCTTCGCCGGCTGCGTCGTGGTGCTCTTTCTCTTCGGCGTGCTGCTGCTGCGCGTGCTCGCGGTCTCGCAGTACACGAAGGACGTGCGCGCGAAGCTGATGTGCGTCGCTATCGCCGCGTGGCTCTGGTTCCAGGTTTTCGAGAGCGTCGCGATGAGCATGGGGCTCGCGCCCGTGACGGGGCTGCCTCTGCCGCTCTTCAGCTACGGCGGCAGCTCGCTGCTCGTCATCTGCATCGCGCTAGGCCTCGTGCAGAGCGCGCACATAGCGGCGCGGCGCGAACGCTTCTGAGACGGAATAAAAGGTTTTTAGCTTTAGGGGGAAATTTTATATGCAGGGAATAACAGACGAGGCCAGGCTGCGCGAGCTGCTCTCGGCGGTCAAGCGCCCGTCGCGCTACATCGGCGGGGAGTGGGGAAGCGGCCCCGTCAAGGAGGACGCTGAGGTGCGTATCTGCTACGCCTTCCCGGACCTCTACGAGGTCGGCATGAGCTACCTTGGCTTCCAGATTTTGTACGCTCTTACGAAGTCGGTACCGTACGCCGACGCCGAGCGCGTCTACGCGCCGTGGCCCGACATGGAGCGCGCGATGCGCGAGTCCGGCACGCCTATATGGGCGCTCGAAAGCAAGCGCGGCCTGCGCGATTTCGACGCGGTCGGCTTCACGCTTCAATACGAGCTCTCTTACACGAACATACTGACGATACTCGACCTCGCGGGGATTCCGTTCCGTTCGGAGCGGCGCGGCGAGGACTGCCCGCTGGCCCCCAGAGATTATGACCTGCTCGTGTTCTTTCTTGAAAATCCGAATCGGAT
>UQVV01000006.1 GCA_900544635.1 uncultured Cloacibacillus sp.
CGCGTTTTCTGTCCTTACCGGATTATTACTAGCCGCGTTTCCTGTAGCAGAAGTCGCAGCGCGAACCGCCCTCCATCAGCGTTTCGCTGCGGACGAGCTCGAGGTTTTCGTCGAAACCTTCTAAGAAGGCCGCGTCGCGTTCGCACGACAGCACCGCGCCGAGGTCCGCGCAGCCGAGCTCTTTGTACAGCTCAGCGAATTTGCAGCGCGTCACGTCGAAGGCGCAGCATTCTTCGTCGTCGCGCCGCGGCGTCACGGTCAGCGCGCCGCCCTCGTTGAACTTTTCGACGCAGTTTTTCTTGAGCGACTCAAGCCCGCCGCCGTGCGCGGCGGAGACTGCGCAGCCGGACTCGCGGGCCGTCTCCCGTATCGCGCGCCGCGCGGTCTCAAGCGCCCGCTCCTCGCCGAACTCGCGGCAGAATGCGCGAATCAGCGGCGCGAGCACGCGCGCCTCTATCTCCCTTTGCTGCAGCATCGTTATCTCTTTGTAGCCTTCCTTCACAGTCTGCACCTCCGATTGAAAAATCTTCTCCGCCGTTATTTTACCGCAGGCGCGAAAGGCGCGCCTGCAGATGTTAGAATAATGTCAGGCGGCGCATGACGCCGCGCGCAGGGAGGCATCGACGATGAACGAAGAATCGACGCCGCGCGAAGGCGCGGAGCAGATAGAGACGCTTGAGGCGAGGATACGTGAGCTTGAAGCGAAGCTCGCCGCAGCCGGCGCGGCCGGAAGCTCTGAAAAACAGATGAACGCGGCGATAGAGGAGCGCGCGGAGCGGCTTTTCGAAGAGCTGAAGCCGTATCTCGAAAAATACCGCAGCGGCGGAGACGAGCTGCTGCGCCGCGTCTCGGAGAAGGTGCGGGAAAACCCGGGCGCTTCGCTCGCGATAGCCTTCGGCGCTGGCCTTATAGCCGCGAAGCTCTTCGAGCGCGGGAAAGACTAAGGGCCGGAGGATTCCGTGAACAGGATTACGAACGCCGTACTGAGCTTCTTCGAGCTCGTAGAGGCGGAGGGGCGCGAGCTGCGCGCACAGACCGAGATTATGGCGAAGCGCGTGCTTTTGCTTTTCTTCGGCGGGCTTCTGCTCTTCGCCGCTGCGCTTGCAGGAGGCTTCGCGTTCTATGCCGCCGTCGCGCCGAGGCTGGGCCGCCCCGCAGCTGCGCTGCTCGCCGCCGCGTTGCTCGCCGCGCCGGGGCTGTACGCGCTCTCCAAAGGGCTTGCGAAGGAACGCGGCTCCGCGCCCGCGCCGCGAAGCGAAGGAGACGACGCAAATGCCGGCTAAGCCCACCGTAGCCGAGGCGAAGCGGAACTTCGCCGCCGCGATGGACAAGCTCAGCGTCGCGGACGCCGTGCGCGAACACCCGCTCGAAAGCGTAGGGGCGGCCGTCGCAGCCGGCGCGCTCGTCGGGCTTTCCGGGCGGCGCATATCGCGCATAATATTCCCTATCCTTGAAATGACCGGATGGGCTTCGCGCTGGCTCTCGAAATAGTGCGCCGCCGCCGAATATATGAAAAGGCCCCCGCCGCGCGGCGAGGGCCTTTCTTCTAAGCTCTTGTCTCGAATTTCAGATTACGCAAGGAACATGTAGGCGATCAGCACGCCGACCATCGAGGCGAGCCCTATTACGAGCGTGCCCATCGTCTGTGTCCTGTAGCCGTCCTCGACCTTCATCTCTCCGAAGTTGGTGACTACCCAGAAGTAGGAGTCGTTCGCGTGCGACACGGTCATCGCGCCCGCGCCTATCGCGATTACGCAAAGGGCGGAAAGCACCGGCGTGTCGAGGCCGAGGGCCGGAAGCACGGGGGCGAGCATACCCGCGGTCGTCGTGAGCGCGACCGTGGACGAACCCTGAGCAGTCTTGAGTATCGCGGCGAGAAGGAACGGGAAGAAGATTCCGACCGTCTCAAGCACGTTCGAATGCTCCGTGATGAACTGCACCATGCCGGAAACGCTGATGACCTTGCCGAGGACGCCGCCCGCAGCCGTTACGAAGAGTATCGGGCCGACGACCATGAGCGTCTCGTTCGTCATGTTGTAGAACTCGGACATTTTGCCCGCCTGCGCGAGAAGTATGACGCCGAGGATGACGGCGACCGCGAGCGCTATGATAGGCGTGCCGAGGAAGGCGATGAGGGGAACGTCCATCTTAGCCATCGAGAAGGCCGAGGCGATGCCCATGAGGAGAATCGGGACGACGATCGGCGCGAAGGACATGACCGCGCCCGGAAGCTGGCCGTACTCCTTGAGCAGCTCTTCGTAGGTCTTGACCGTCTCGCCGGAGGCCTCCGCGAGCTCGTCCTTCGACTTGACGCGCTTTCCGATATATCTCGCGAAGATATATCCCGCGATAAGCGGAGGAATCGAGAGCAGCATGCCGAGGCCGATGACGAGCAGCATCTCGTTGCCTATGCCGAGAAGGTTCGCCGCGGCTATCGGTCCTGGCGTCGGCGGTATGAAGCAGTGCGAGATGTAAAGGCCCATAGAGAGCGCGACCGTCATGGCGACGCTCGAAACCTGCGTGCGCTTGACGAGCGCCTTTCTGATCGGGTTCAGGATGACGAAGCCGCTGTCGCAGAAGACGGGGATCGAAACTATCCAGCCCATGATGAGGATCGCAAGGTCGGGGTTCTTCTTGCCGACGAGCTTGACGACGACGTCCGCCATCTTGAGCGCCGCGCCCGTCTTTTCGAGCAGGATGCCCGTCAGGGCGCCGAGGATTATGACGATGCCTATGCTCGTGAAGGTCCCGGAGAAGCCGGAGCCGATGGTTCCCGGAATCTCCTTGAGCGGGACGCCAGCGACGAACGCGAAGAAGAGCGAGACCGCCATAATCGAGAGGAACGGATGAATCTTGAACTTCGAAATCGCTACGATCATTGCGACGACTGCTACTACAAACATAATAATAAGCGGTATGCCTGTCATCATAAATGACCTCCTATAAGGATGATTTTTGTGCCTTTTTCCAGCACGTGCGATATTCTATGACTTCGTGATTGGGATTACAATGTTACAAAGAATGAAAATCCTGTGATAAGAGCCTAAAACGGCCCCGAAGCGGGAGATTTACGTATTATTGCCTATGGCGCGGCGGCGCGCGAAGGACGAAGGCGGCGGGAAAAAACGGCGGACGCGGGCGCGCCCGCCGCAGATGCGTTGGTTTTTAATTTATCAGCATGTCGCGCGCGGCGCAGGGCGAGCTTCCGGCCCCGGCGTAAAGCACGTGCATCCCGCTCGGCTTGCGCACGAGCTTATAGCCCACGGCCCCTGCCGCGAGCGCTTTGCGCTGGCGGTCGAAGTCGCGTATCGGAAGCTGCATGTGCCAGTGCGTCCAGAGCGGGAACTTCGGGCGGAACTCCTTCTTGAGCACGTATCTGATGTGCCCGCCGTATATCTCCTTCAGCGCGACGATGCGGTAGTTGCAGTCGAGCACGTTCTGCAAACTGAAGATATTGTAAGGCGACACAGTCGTAAGTATCTTGTCGCAGCTCTCGGCTATGATGTTCTCCGCGTAATACTGGCTCAGGAACTGCACGTTGTTGCCGCGGAACTCCTTATCCACGACGCAGAAGCCGGTGCACGCGGCGCGCTCCGCCTCCTCCGGCGGCAGCCCCATGCTCTCCGCCGTATAACGCGCCCACTCCGCTCCTGTTATCGCCGTCCGCAGGCATATAAGCCGTCCCTCGTGCTTTATCCCGACGGACAGCCCCTCGTCGCCGAGGTATCTTTGTATCTCGTCCGGCGCGCTCGGCACAAAAATATCCATGCTCAGCCCGTGCGCGACCTCGTCGTGGAGGCGCACCGCGTCCTCGAAGTCGTCGGGCGACAGCAGCGACATGACGCACGGCACGACCATCATGCTGCCGTCGGGCTTGTGCCTTCTCACATAAACGCTGGTCTCCATCTGCGGATAATTCATCGTGAAATTCCCCCTCGTCCCTGCAAAGGGCTGTTGTTTAATTTTTTGTCAAAGTCAACGAATTTATTATATCATTATCATGCTATGCTAAAAATATCATAAAAGGCTTATCGCCGGAACGACGCGCCGTTAACATTTTCTTGACACATCGGGACATGCTTGCTATACTTTCCTGCGTTACGGCGGCATAGCCAAGTGGTAAGGCAGAGGACTGCAAATCCTTCATCCCCAGTTCGAGTCTGGGTGCCGCCTCCAACAGAAAACAGATCCCCGGCTCAGGCCGGGGATTTTTTCTTATCCTCTATCCGCGCGGCGGCATAAATTATTTGACTATAAACCGAATGGCTGTTAGCATTTTAGACGTATATAAAAGTCTGTAACGGGCCGCCGCGTCCGTCGCTTGTCTGTGGAGGAACTTCTCGATGCCCGATAAAAGATATGTGCTTGCGGTAAAGAAGATACGCTCGAGCGTCGTCCCCTTCGTTCTTCTGCTCTTTTTCTTCGTCGTCGTCTCGTGGTACATCATCAAGCCGCTCGCGATACCGCTTATATGGTCGATTCTGTTTTCATACTTCGCGCACCCGCTCTATAAATTTATGCACCGCAGGCTTTTCGGCGAGAAGTACAGGAACGTCGCCGCCGCCATCAGCACGGGCGTAATTCTGATATTTATCGCCATTCCGCTGCTCCTGCTCACGATGTTCGTGACGCGCGAGGGGATTCGGATAAGCCGCCACATCATGGAGAGCGGCCTCATCTCCGGCTCTTACCAGGACATCATACTCATGATAAAGAATATCCCGATTTTCGGCAGCTTCGTGCATGAGCTCGACCTCATTACGGAGCTCCCGATTCTCGACGCCATCGTGAAGAACGGCGCGCAGCTCGTCACGCGCTTCCTGCGCACGATATCGAGCCAGATTTTCGAAAGTATATTGAAGATACTCTTCCTCATGCTCATCGTAGCCATCACGTCGTTCTTCCTTGTGCGCGACGGCGAGAAGATGATCAACTACATCTCCGAGCTTCTGCCGCTGAAGTCGGATGAACGCCGCGGCTTTATAAAGCGGACCGCCGTCATGCTTCGCGCGGTCGTCTGCGGAATAATAATGACGGCGGGAGTGCAGGGGATACTGGGCGGCGCTGGCTGGTGGTTCGTCGGCCTTCCGCATCCGGTATTTTTCGGCTTCTGCATGTTCATGACGGCTATGATACCGTTCGTCGGAACTCCCGCGATTTGGCTGCCGGGCTCGTTCGCGCTGCTGCTTGCCAACGATATCAAGAACTGCGTCATCCTGCTGCTTTGGGGGCTGCTCGTCGTCAGCTCGATAGACAACGTGATAAAGCCGATGTTCATATCCGAGGGCAGCAAGATACACATGCTGCTCGTATTCATCGGGCTCTTCGGCGGCCTTTACGCCTGGGGCTTTATCGGCGTCTTCGTCGGGCCGCTGCTCCTGTCGCTCGCCATGTTCCTGCTCGACATTTACCACGACATCGTCAAAGGCTCGGACTGGGATTCCATACTCGAGGGCGATAAAAAATGATTCGTATATTCGCAGTCTCCGGCTTCAAGAACAGCGGCAAGACGACGCTCTGCATGAAGCTTCTGGAGGAGCTCGGACGCCTTGGCGTGAGGACGGGCTACATCAAGAGGACTGCGGAGGAAGCGCTCTCCCCGCGCGGTACCGACACGGGGCGCGCCGCCGGGCTCGGCGTGAGCTCCGCGCTGTGGGGGAGCGACGGACTGAGGATTGAAAGCCCGGCCGCCGGAGTTACGCCGGAATATATAGTTTCCCGATATTTTCCCGACGCGGATATCGTCATCGTCGAGGGCGGAAAATATCTCGACCTTCCGAAAATCTGGGTGGAGAGCGGCGAGCCGCGCCCAGAGGAAGTCGGAGGCGTATTCATGACCTATGACCGCAATTCCGAGGGCGACGGAAAAACGCGCTTCGGCGCGGGCTGCGAAGCCGAGATGGCGCGGCGGCTGGCCGCTTCCGTGCGCGGCGATTTCTACCGCAGCACAAAAATATATATAGGCGACAGGCCGCTGCCCATGAAGGACTTTATCGCCGATTTCGTCCGCGGAAGCGTGCTGGGAATGCTGGCCTCGCTGAAAGGCGGGCGCGACACCTCGGAGGGCGTCCGCGTCTATATAGACGGCGAAGTAAAAAAATAGCGTTTTTGTTTGCTTTCACAAATATATCACAGCGCGATTTCCTTTTCATAGTTGATAAATACTTTCACAAACGATATAATTTGTTACCGGCTCATGACAGAGCCAAAGCATTATTAAAATCCTTCAAGGGGGCAATTCAGCGATGAATATGCTGTTGTTAACGGGAGTAGTCGGAGCGCTGGCGCTTGGATACGCGGCGGTGGCATCCGGCAAGATAGGCGCGTTCAAGGTAGACCACGCGCGAGTGAACGAGCTGTCCGGAATCATCCAGGGAGGGGCCATGGCCTTCCTTTACAGAGAATACAAAGCCCTGGTCCCATTCGTAATCGTAGTCGGCGCGCTCCTCGCATGGAAAATAAACCCGCAGAGCGCCGTCTGCTTCGTCTGCGGAGCCGTATGCAGCGCCCTCACCGGCTACGTCGGAATGAGAGTCGCAACCAAATCCAACGGTAAAACCGCCTTCGCCGCAACCCACGGCATGAACGACGCGCTAAAAATAGCCTTCACCGGCGGCAGCGTCATGGGAATGACAGTCGTAGGCGTAGGCCTCCTCGGCGTAGTAGTCATGTACTTCATCTTCAACGACGCCAACATAGTCACAGCCTTCGGCTTCGGAGCCAGCTCCATAGCCCTCTTCGCCCGAGTCGGCGGAGGCATCTACACCAAAGCCGCCGACGTAGGAGCAGACCTCGTCGGCAAAGTAGAAGCCGGAATCCCCGAAGACGACCCGCGCAACCCCGCAGTCATAGCCGACAACGTCGGAGACAACGTCGGAGACATAGCGGGAATGGGAGCCGACCTCTTTGAATCCTACGTCAACTCCATAATAGCCGCAATGGCCATAGGAGCCCTCGTCATGGACCAGGGCGGAGTCATCTACCCGCTCCTCCTCTCCGCCATAGGCATAATAGCCTCCATACTCGGCACCTTCTTCGTCAGAGTCAAAGAAGGAGGAGACCCCGCCAAAGCCCTCAGAATAGGCCTCGGCTCCACCGGCCTCTTCATGATAATAGGCGCCTACTTCCTCACCGACTGGATGTTCGGCGACCTCACCCTCTTCTTCGCGGTCATCTCCGGAGTAATCTGCGGCCTCCTCATAGGAGCCGCCACAGAATACTACACCTCCGGCGACTACGGCAGCGTCAAAGAAATAGCCGCCGCCTCCGAAACCGGAGCCGCCACCAACATCCTCGCCGGCCTCGGAGTCGGAATGAAATCCACAGCCATCCCCGTAATCCTCGTCTGCATAGCGACCCTCGCCGGCTACCAGTTCGGCGGCCTCTACGGCATAGCCTGCTCCGCAGTCGGAATGCTCGCCATCACCGGCATGGCCCTCTCAGTAGACGCCTACGGCCCCATCGCCGACAACGCGGGCGGCATAGCCGAAATGGCCGAACTGCCGCATGAAGTACGCAACATCACAGACAACCTCGACGCCGTAGGCAACACCACAGCCGCCGTCGGCAAAGGCCTCGCCATAGGCTCCGCGGCCCTCACCGCCCTCGCCCTCTTCGTCGCCTACGCCGAAGCCACCAACCTCACCACCATAGACCTCAAAGACCCCAAAGTCATGGTAGGCCTCTTCATCGGAGGACTCCTCCCCTTCCTCTTCAGCGCCCTCTCCATCCAGGCAGTAAGCCGCGCAGCTGAGAAAATGATAGAAGAAGTCCGCCGCCAGTTCAGAGAAATCCCCGGCATAATGGAAGGCACAGGCCGTCCCGAATACGAGCGCTGCGTAGACATCTCCACAGCCGCGGCCCTCAGAGAAATGATAGTCCCCGGCCTCATGGCCGTCCTTGTCCCCGTCATAGTCGGACTTGCGCTCGGCGCCCCCGCGCTCGGCGGACTCCTCGGCGGCTCCATAGTCACCGGAGTCATGATGGCCATATTCATGTCCAACTCCGGCGGCGCGTGGGACAACGGCAAAAAATACATAGAAAGCGGCAACTTCGGCGGCAAGGGAACCCCTGCGCACGCGGCCGCGGTAGTCGGCGACACAGTAGGCGACCCCTTCAAAGACACCGCGGGCCCGAGCCTCAACATCCTCATCAAGCTCATGTCCGTCGTCGCCACGGTTCTCGCTCCGCTCTTCGCGTTATAAAGAGGCGCGGAACGTGTGCGCGCTGTTGCGGCGCGCGCCGAAATGTGCTAATATCTCTCAGTTGACTAAGGTCAATGGGTTCAAGCAGAGGAATGCGCCTCTCGCCCGTCGGTTCAGCTTGCTGCCGGGCTTGCCCCTGAAGAGATGATTTCAGGTCCGAGTGCATTCTTATGCGCCCGGACTTTTTTATTTGGAGAATTTTACCAGGAGGTGTAATGCCATAGCAAACACAAAAGAGGACGAACCGCGCGTAAATTCCGAGATCAGATGCCCGGAGGTTCTACTCATAGACGAGTCGAACGTGAAGCGCGGAGTAGTCGGCATTCAGGAAGCGCTTAAAATGGCCGAGGCGGCGGAGCTCGACCTCGTAGAGGTAGCCCCGCAGGCGAAACCGCCGGTATGCCGCATAATGAACTACGGCAAGTACCGTTTCCAGCAGCAGAAGCGCGACAAGGACGCCCGCAAGAAGCAGAAGAACCAGGTCGTCAAGGAAATCAAGATGCGTCCGAAGATAGACCTGCACGACTACGAGTTCAAGGTCAAGGCGATCAAGGCCTTCCTTGAGGACGGACACAGGGTCAAGGTCTCGATATTCTTCCGCGGACGCGAGATGGCCTTCCTCGACAGGGGACGCGACGTGCTGAACAAGGTGCTCGACGCCGTCTCCGACTACGGCAAGATTGAGATGGAGCCGCGCATGGAGGGCGCTTATATGCGCATCATGATAGCGCCGGCCGCGGATTCGCCGGCGAAGAAGCAGGCGCAGAAAAAGCAGCAGAAGCCGGCCGAGGAGCAGCAGGCTCCAGCGCAGGCGCAGCCCGCTCCCGCGAAGCCGCAGAAGGTCAAGAAGAACGTCCTGCCTGATGCAGACCAGATATAAGAATATGCCGCAAACTGGCAGAATTTAGAGGAGGAACTTAGCAATGCCTAAACTGAAGACACATTCCGCTACGAAAAAACGTTTTAAGATAACTGGCACCGGCAAGGTCAGCTTTAAGAAGAGCGGACGCGGACACCTTCTTTCGTCGAAGAACTCGAAGCGCCTCCGCACGCTGAGAAAGAAGGGCATCCTTCTTCCGGGCATCGAGGCCCACGTCAAGAAGATGCTCCCCTACGCGTAAGCGCGGGGCGGGCCGTTCTATCTTAAAACAAAATTTCAAGGAGTGACATATAATGCGAGTAAAGGGTTCAAGCGCCAGCCGCAATAAACATAAGAAGCTGTACAGCATTACGAAAGGATTCTGGGGACGTAAGAAGAACGTCTACCGCCGCGCGCGCGAAGCTTACCTGCACGCGCTGACGAGCGCCTTCGCGGGCCGCAAGAACAGAAAGCGCGACTTCCGCAAGATGTGGATCATCCGTATCAATGCGGCAGCCCGCGCCAACGGCATCGCATACAGCGCGCTCATCAACGGTCTTAAGAAGGCCAACATCACCATCAACCGCAAGATGCTCGCCGACCTCGCGGTGAACGACGCCCCGGCGTTCGCCCAGCTCGTGGAGAAGGCGCGCGCGGCTCTGTAAGACAGCCGGGCCTTCGGGCCGAAGCCGTGCGAAATTGCAAATACACACCTCTTACAAAGTAGAGAGAGTTATCGTCATAGGCTTCCTGCTGGTAATATTGGCAGGAGCCTTTCTCTTATGGCTCTCCAATAATTTCGTCCACGATATACCGATGACGCCCGTCGACGCGCTCTTCATAGCGACCTCGGCGGTCTGCGTCACCGGGCTCAGCGTCATAGACGTTTCCAAGGAGACGGGCGTCGTCTCGCAGCTCGTGCTTTTGTCGCTGATTCAGATCGGCGGCCTCGGCATCATGACGGGCATGATGTTCATGTCGCTCGTCGTGAGCCGCAGGGTCGGCATCAAGGGCAGGATATTCTTCCTCGGAGGCTTCGGCGTCGACGGCATACAGGGCGCGGTGAAGCTTTTCTTCACCGTCATAAAGTTCACCTTCGGCCTCGAAGCGATAGGCGCGCTGATTTTTATAGCGGGCTTCCTGCTCGACGGCGAGAGCTTAGGGCGGGCGGCGTATCTTGCGATATTCCACTCGATAAGCTCGTTCTGCAACGCGGGCTTCTCTCCGTGTCCCGGCGGACTTCAGGGCTACGCGACGACGCTTATAGTCCCCGGCGCGGCGATGGCGCTCATCATACTCGGAGGCATAGGCTTCCCCGTCTTCGCCGAGTGCGCGGCGCGCTGGAAGGACAGGAGCTTCCGCCTCTCCGCCTACGCCAAGCTCGTCGTAGGCATGACGGCGGGGCTCGTCTTCGGCGGCGCGCTGCTCCTGCTGCTTTCGGACTGGAACGGCGCTCTGCGCGACTATCCGGTGTGGGCGAAGGTATGGAACGCGCTCTTCATGAGCGTGACCACGAGGACCGCGGGCTACGACACGGTCGCGCCCGGCACGTTCTCCGGGCTCGGGCAGGCCGTCATGGTCGTGCTGATGCTCATAGGCGCGTCGCCCGCCTCTACCGGCGGCGGCGTAAAGACGACGACCTTCGGCGTCCTCGCCGTCGCGGTGTGGAGCGAACTTCACGGGCGCGGCGGCTCGACCTTCATGGGGCGCAGCATCTCGCCCTCTACGGAGCGGCGCGCGCTATCGGTCGTCGCCGTCTACCTCATGACGATGCTCGCGGGCACCGTGCTGCTCACGCTTACCGAAGACATGCCATACTCGGCGCTCATCTTCGAGGCCGCCTCCGCGCTCGCCACGACGGGGCTCTCCGTCGGCATCACGCCGGAGCTCTCCACGCCCGGCAAGCTCATCATAACGACGCTGATGTTCTGGGGACGCGTCGGCCTCTACACATTCCTCTCCACTCTCATAGCTCCCGACGGCGGCTCCGAGATACGCTACCCGGAGACGCACGTCCCGATAGGATAACGAAGGGGATTCAACCATGAACGGCAAAGAACAGAAGACATATCTCATCGTCGGCCTCGGACGCTTCGGCACGGCGCTCTGCGAGAAGCTCGCCTCTCTCGGGCAGAACGTCATCGGCGTCGACAGCTCCGCAGCGCCCGTCGCGGAAATCGCCGATAAAATCTCGGTCGCGGCGCAGATGGACGTGACCGACGAGGCGTCGCTGGTAAAGATCGGCGCGAAGGAGGCCGACGTCGCGATAGTGACGATAGGCGAGGCCGTCGAGCCGAGCGTGCTTTCCACGTCGCTGCTCGTCGAGCTCGGAGTGCCGCTCGTCATCGCGCGCGCATGCAGCAAAATCCACGCGCGCGTGCTCGAGCGCGTCGGCGCGCACCGCGTCATCTTCCCGGAATGGGACATGGGCGCGCGCATAGGCGAGGCGCTCGTCTATCCGTGGTATTCGTCCTTCACGAGGATAGACGGCGGAAATTTCGTCATAGGCAAAATTTCGCCGCTTCCCGAAATGATAGGGCACACGATGGCCGAGCTGAAATTTTCGCAAAAATACAAGGTTATTGTTATACTTATGGAATATGGCGGAAAGCAGTACAGCCCCAACCCGATGCGTCCCATCGAGGAAGGGGACAAGCTGTGGATACAGGGCACGATAGACGACATCCAGGCCCTCGTCGGCGCGGAATAGCCGCCGCGCTGCGCTCCGCCAGAAGATGAAATTTACCCGGCGCCTGTAAAAGCGCCGCGGCAGGAGGCATAAAGATGCAGGAGAACGACGGTTCGAAGGCCCCGCAGGCAGCGGACGGCGGCCTTCTCGAAAGATTGGAAAAGATAAAGGAGTCGGGGCTTCAGAAGATAGCGGAGAGCACGCTGCCCGACCAGCTCCAGCTTGTCCGGGCGAACCTTCTCGGACGCAAGGGCGAGCTCACCGACATCCTGAAGAGCGTCGGACAGGCCGCGCCGGAGCTGCGCAAGGCTCTCGGACAGGCGGCGAACGAAGTCAAGCAGATACTTTCCGACGCGGTGGAGAAGCGCGGCGAAGAGCTTCTCAATTCGCTCTCGGCCTTCGAGGGCGAGGCCGACATAACGGTTCCCGGCACGGTTCCGTTCCGCGGCGGGCTGCACCCCGTCACTCAGATGTGCTACGACCTCAACGACGCCTTCCGTTCGCTCGGCTTTGAAATTTTTTCCGAGCCGGAGATCACGAGCGAGAAATACGCGTTCGACAACCTCAACTTCGCGCCGGAGCACCCCGCGCGCGAGAGCATGGACACCTACTGGCTCAAGGGCCACGACGAGGAGCGCGGGGCGAAGCGCCTCTGCCTGCGCCCGCACCTCACGGGAGCTTCCGTGCGCTACCTCATGGAGCACGGCGCGCCGGCGCGCTTCGTGTATCCGGGGCGCGTCTACCGCAACGAGACGACCGACGCGCGCCACGAGAGGGCCTTCTTCCAGTACGAGGCGCTCATCGTAGACAAGGACTTCTCCTTCGCCTCCGGCATGGTGCTCATCAAGACGATCCTCGAAAAGGTATTCGGGCATGAAGTCGACGTGCGTATGCGCGTCGGCTTCTTCCCGTTCGTCGAGCCTGGCTTCGAGATAGACATGAAGTGCCAGGTCTGCGGCGGCGCGGGCTGCAAGGTCTGCAAGCACGTCGGCTGGATCGAGGTCATGCCCGGCGGCACTCCGCACCCGAACGTGCTGTGCGCTGCGGGGCTCGACCCGTCGGTATGGTCGGGCTTCTATATCAACATCGGCCTCGACCGCCTCGTCATGATGCGCTACGGCGTAGACGACGTGCGCCTCTTCCACAGCGCCGACCTTCGCTTCCTTCAGCAGTTCAAGTAGGAGGATGAAATTATGAAGCTTTCGTTAAACTGGATAAAACGCTACGTCGACCTTCCCGCTGACCTCACGATGGACAAGCTCGCCTACGACCTCACGATGTGCACCGTCGAGGTCGAGGACGCGACGAACATCGGCGAGAGCCTCGCCGGCCTCGTCGTCGGAAAGATTCTGACTGTCGACAAACATCCCGACGCGGACAAGCTGCGCGTCTGCACCGTAGACGTCGGCGACCCCGAGCCGTCGGTGATAGTCTGCGGAGGAATCAACCTCGCGCCGCAGCAGCTCGTCGCCGTCGCGAAGCCCGGCGCATGGGTCAAATGGCACGGCGAGGGCGACCCCGTCGAGATAAAGCCCGCGAAGCTGCGCGGCGTCATGAGCTACGGAATGATCTGCGCCTCGGGCGAAATCGGGCTCGCGGACCTCTTCCCGACGACGCAGCCCGCCGAGATAATGGACATCACGGAGTTCGCTGCCGCCCCCGGCACGCCGCTCGCCGACGCGCTCGACCTGAACGACGTAATCCTCGAAATAGACAACAAGTCGATGACGAACCGCCCCGACCTCTGGGGACACTACGGCATGGCGCGCGAGCTCTCGGCCATCTATAAATGCCCGCTGAAGCCAATCGAGCCCGTCGAGCTTCCCGAAATGAGCGAGGAGCTCAAGGTCGAGATACAGGACGACGCGCGCTGCACGCGCTACACGGGCTACATCATCAAGGGAATAAAGAACGTCCCGTCGCCCTTCTCGCTCAAGAGCATGCTCTGGCGCGTCGGGCAGCGCCCGATAAACCTTCCCGTCGACATCACGAACTACATAATGTTCGCGACGGGGCAGCCGACGCACGGCTTCGACCGCAAGCACATCACGGGCGGCATTTACGTGCGCCGCGCCTACGAGGGCGAGCAGCTCGTGCTTCTCGACGGCGAGACGCTGACGCTCACCGCCGAGGACCTCGTCATAGCCGACGAGAAAACGCCCGTCGGCCTCGCGGGAGTCATGGGCGGCAAGCTCGACTCGATACTCGAGGATACGAACGAGCTCATCCTCGAAATCGCCAACTTCAGCCCGCTCGGCATACGCCGCACCTCGCAGCGCTTCGAGCTGCGCACCGACGCTTCGTCGCGCTATGAAAAGGGCATCGACCCGCAGCGCGTTGACGACGCGGCCGCCGTCGCGCTCGCGGCCTTCAAGGAATATTTCCCCGAGTCGCAGGTCACTGCGCACACCGACGTATATCCGCGCCCGCTCGACTGCGCCGTCGTCGAGGTCGGCCTGGACTTCCTGCGCAAGCGCCTCGGCCGCGATTTGTCCGCCGCCGACGTCGAAGAGATCCTCGACCGCCTTGGCTTCAAGACCGAGGAATGCGGCGACGTCCTTCGCATCACGGCCCCGTCGTGGCGTTCGACCGGCGACATATCGCTGCCCGACGACATACTCGAAGAGGTCGCGCGCCTCATGGGTTACGTGAACTTCCCGTTCATCGCCCCGACGGTGACGCTCGACCACGCGATAAACCAGCGCGGCCCGCAGCTTGAGCGCGCGGTGCGCGAGTACCTCGCCTTCCGCTGCAACATGCAGGAGATCTTCACATATCCGTGGATCGACGACGTTTATATCGAGGCCTCCGGCGTGGAGACCTCCGATATGCTTGAGCTTTCGACGCCGCCCGCGCCCGAGGAGAGAAGGCTTCGCTCGACGCTCGTCCCCGGACTGCTCGGCGCGGTCGTGACGAACCTGCGCTATTTCTCCGACTTCCGCATATTCGAGCTGACGCAGGTGTTCATGGACAAGAACTATCACAGCGTCAACTCCGAGGACGAACTGCTGCCCGAGATGGCGCGTCACCTCGGAGCGGCCTTCGTCGGAAGCGACGCGCGCGCTCTGTTCCGCGAGGCGAAGGGCGTGCTCGAATACATGCACCGCGCGGTGCAGATGGAGCCGCTCGGCTTCGCCCAGAACGACAAGCCGTCGTGGGCCGACGACAAGCTCTGGGTCAACGTCACGCGCGGCGGCGAGGTTATAGGCTCGCTCGGCCTCGTCTCGCCGAAGTGCGCGAAGGCCGCGGGCATCAAGCGCAGCCTCGTGATGCTCTTCGAGATAGACGTCGAGAAGCTCGTGCCGCTCGCGTCGCGCCAGAACGAGTTCGCCCACCTGCCGGAGTACCCGCTCTCGGACTTCGACCTTTCGATAGTCTTCGACGAGAGCGTCGCGTGGCGCGACATCGAGGCGATAGCGCGCAAGGCCGACCTCGTGAAGGACGTCCGCTTCATCGACGAATACCGCGGCAAGCAGGTCGGCGCGGGCAAGAAGTCCGTCTCGTTCAGAATATGGGTCGGCTCCGACAAGGGCACGCTGACCTCGGAGCAGATAGAGAACGTCGCCAAGCAGGTGACCAAAAAGATAAACAAAAAATTCGGCGGAGACGTGCGCGGAGCGCAATAGTCTGCTAGACTTATGCGGGGAGGGCTTCGGCTTTCCCCGCGCGCCGTACCGGCGAAAAGAACACGGAGGTGTCTTGCAATGATGGAGCAGTTTGAAAAATTCAACGAGGCGCTCGACCGCCTCGAGGCGATACTTACAGAGATGAAGAACGACAACGAGGCGCTGCGCCGCGAGAACGCCGAGCTCAAGGGCGTAATCGAGGACAGGGACCTCGAAATCCTCCAGCTCCAGGAAGACGCGGAGAAGGCCGCCGCCGCCGCGAAGGCCGAGAAGGACGAGATAGGCAACACGCTCGACAGCCTGCTCGGACGCATGGGACGCCTCGCCGCGCAGCCGAAAGAGACTCCCGCGGAGTAGCCCGGCCCCGGTAGGCCGCGGGCCGCGCCAAGATGGACGAACTTAACGAAATAAAATCGCTCGGCGACGGAAGGTACTCCTTCTGGGTCGGGCGGCAGAAATATACGCTCGCCACGAAGCTCGAGCCGGCGCGCTTCTGCCGTATAGCGGAAGGCGTCAGCTCGCTCGTCGCGGGCTTTCCGCCTAATCTGAGCCAGGACGAGCGCCTCGTGCTGGCGCTGATGTCGCTCGCCTTCCGTCTCGAGGATATGGGCGAGCGCGTCGGCGGCCTCTGCGCCGAATTCGGCGGGGAGGAGAAGAAAGCGTGAGCATCGCCGGTTTCAGCTGCTGGGATATATTCTTCGTCGTCCTCGGAGCGTATTTCATCCTCCGCGGACTCTGCCGCGGCTTCGTCGGCGAGGTCATAGCGCTCGTAGGCTTCCTCGCGTCGTTCTACTGCGCCTTCCAGTTCTCGGGCGCTTTCGGGCGCTTCATCGCGGGGACGATGGGGATAAACCCATACGCCGCGCAGGCGATCGCCGGCGTCGTGATATGGCTCACGATAGCTATGGCCGCCTCCGTCGTACGCATGGTGCTGAGGGGCATAATAAGGGCGATAAGCCTCGGCGGGATTGACAAGCTGCTCGGCCTCTTCTCCGGCGTCGTCAAAACCTTCATCGCGGTATACGCGATAATGACGGCTGGCATACTTCTCGCGCCCGTCGCTAACCCGACGTGGATGTCGGACAGCGACGTCCTGCGCTACGCGGGACGCAGCTGGCCGCAGTTCCGCTCGGCGCTGATAGGGCTCGGCCTCGTGCCTCAGGACACGTCGCTGCCAAACGGCACGCTCGAGGAGATACTGCGCCCATACCGCGACGGCGGCGAATGGCCCGACGGCTACGATTACTACAACGATGAAAATTACGGCGGCGGAGAATCGAACGGACTTCCGCCCGCCGGCGAAGAGCTTCCGCCGCACGACGGCGGGGCGAGCGGCGTCTGAAGCCGCATAGATTTACGCGAAAATCCCTTTTCCCACCAACGACATGTACATCGAACAATCAGCATACAACAGCCTTGAAATATCGAAAATTACCGCGCTGATCTCGCGCCGCTGCCGCAGCGAGCTCGGCGCGCTCGTCGCCGAAAACATCGCGCCCGCCGCGGATTTGAGCGAGCTGGCGAAGCGCCGCGAGCTCTTCGAGGACGTGGAGAAGTACCGCGGGCGCAAGGGCGAGCTGCCGTGGACAGACGGCCTCGTATCGGTCGCCTTCATGCTCGAATTTGCGGAGGAGAACGGCCTCCTGTCGGGCGAGGAGCTCGTCAAGATACGGCTCATGCTCACGCTCGCGGGCCGCATGCGCGAGACGCTGACCGAAGCGCGCGACGAATATCCGGCCTTTTCCATCCTCCTGCGCAGCATGCGCGACTTCGCCGAAGAGACGGAGATGCTCTCGGTCATAGACGACGAGGGACATCTCTACGACTACGCCTCGGAGAAGCTCGCCGCGGTGCGCCGCGAGATGCGCGGCCTGAAGGATACGCTGCGCCGCAAGGGCCACGCGCTGCTGGGCGACCCGCGCATCGCCTCGATGCTCCAGGAGCGCGTTCTGACGCTGCGCAACGGACGCCACGCCTTCCTTGTGCGGCAGGACGCCATATCGCAGTTTCCCGGCGCGGTCATTGAGCGCTCAGGCTCCGGAAACAGCGTTTACATGGAGCCGCACTCGCTGATGAGCCTCAACAACGAATACAGCAAACTTTACGGCGAAGAGATGCTCGAAGAGACGCGCATTTTCCGCGAATTTACGGCGCGGCTCATAAAACGCAAGAAAGGCATACTCGACACCGAAAACGTCCTCGGCACCGTGGACCTCTTCTACGCGCTCTCAGAGACGGCGCGCCTCGACAAATGGCGTATGCCCGACCTCTCGAAGCGCACGGAGTTCTCCTTCGTCCGCGCGCGCCATCCTCTGCTCGGCGCGAAGTCAGTGCCTATAGACATCAAATGCGGCGGTAAATTCCGCATCCTCGTCATAACGGGGCCGAACACCGGCGGCAAGACGGTCGCGCTCAAAACCGCGGGCGTCTGCATATACTTCGGCTGGCTCGGCTTCCCCGTGCCCGCGGGCGAGGGCTCCGTGCTCGGCGACATAGGCGAGCTCTTCGCCGACATCGGCGACGAGCAGAGCATAGAGCAGAGCCTTTCGACCTTCAGCGCGCACATCACGCACGTCACGCAGATACTCGACAGGGTCACGCCGCGCTCCTTCGTCATGCTCGACGAGCTCGGCGCGGGCACGGACCCCGAGGAGGGCGCGGCGCTCGGCATCGCGCTGCTCGACTGGCTGCGCGAGCGCGGCTCGCTGGTGCTTGCGACGACGCACCACAATCCGATAAAGCGCTACGCGCTCGCCGCCGACGGCGTAGAGACCGCGAGCGTGGAATTCGACAGCTCGACGCTCTCACCGACCTACAGAATACTGATAGGCATACCGGGGCGCAGCAACGCGCTGCTCATTGCGGGCAAGCTCGGCATGAAGAAGCAGATAATCCGCCGCGCCGAAGAGGCGATAAACGGCCGCGAGGTCTCGATGGAGGACCTCATCGGCGAGCTGCACGAAAAGCGCGCGGCGCTCGAACGCGAAGCGCGCGAGGTCGAGCGCTCGCGCCAGAAGCTCGCCGCGCTCGAAAAAGACTACGAGGCGAAGATAAAGGCCATCGAGGAGAAGCGCGACGCGCTCATAGCGAAGGCCGACAAAAAGGCGCTCTCGATAGTGCGCAACGCCGAGGACTCGGCGCGCGCGCTCATCAAGAACATGGAGAACGCCGAGGCAGAGTCTCAGGCGCGCCGCGAGCTTGAGAAAAAGCGCAGCCACTTCCAGAAAATCGAAAAGTCCGCGATAAAGCGCGAAGAAAAGAAAGAGACCGCGGAATCTGTCGTCGCGACGGGGCAGGAGCTCAAGGCCGGAGACACGGTGCAGCTCATAGGCACGAGCAAGAGCGCGACCGTCATCGAGGTAAGCGGCAAAAAGGCGCGCATCCGCGCCGGAATAGCCGAAATGGAAGTGCCGCTGACGAAGCTCAAGGTCATCTCGCGCAAGGCCGCGCCGCCGCAGCCGACGGTGCAGATAAAGGTCAGCCGCCCCGTCGGCGTGCCGTCGTCGATAATGGTGCGCGGCATGACGATAGACGAGGCGATGCCGATGGTCGAGCAGTACCTCGACCAGGCTTACTGCGCCGGCTACGACGTCGTGACAGTCATCCACGGCCGCGGCCAGGGCATACTGCGCCGCGAGGTGCAGGAGCTCTGCAAGCGGCTGCCCTACGTCGCGGAACACAACCTCGGCGGCCCCGGCGAGGGCGGCTACGGCGTCACGGTCGTGAAGTTCCGCCGCTGACGGCGCGCCGCGCGGATTTCCATAATTCAGTTTTCTTACAGTAACAACGGCGGACGGCGTCATACTGTCCGCCTATCTTGCTATACCGCATTCCTCTGCTATAATACGCTGTGCAGAAGTCGATTACGGCTTTTATCAACTGGCGCAAGATGCTGAGACGCATACGCCGCTTTTTTTGACGTTAGAAACGTTGTCGTAACTTTGTCTGATTTCCGTAAAACAACATAATCCCGCAGGAGCGTTCGCGCGCTCCCGCTGACGCCGTTTGCTCTGGAGGTGCTGCCCATGAACGGTGAAGGCTCTTATTTTCTCGTAAAATTCTGCCGGCTCGACGATTCCGGCGTGAAGGTGCTCGAAGATATGCTCGGCGAACGAGTCGTATGCCGCCTGAAAATCGACTGGGGCGGATTTTCGTCGCGCGTGATGCTTTACGAAGCGAATCGCGAGGATTCGTCGATAACGCTTATACTTTTCGGACTGTCGGACAGGATGCGCCACTGCTCGGAAGCCAAGCTGCGGGAAGCCGTCTCGGAAAGCCTCGGCGGCCTGTTCGAGCTGGAGGTTTCGACGATTTCCGCCGAAGAGCTTGCCTCGGAGCGTCCGGACGTCGAAAAAAATATTTTCCCCTCCCTTGCGATGCGCGGCATGAGATACGGGCGTCTCGACGCGGCGCTGACGCTGAAGAGCGGCGAGCGGCTGATGGAGGAGGCCGCGGCGGTCTGCGGCTGGGGCGGCTTCTGCGCCGCGCTGAAGCGTATCGCGCGGCGCATGGACAACGACGCGAGCGGGAAAGCGAACCTCAACGTCGCCTTTGTCGTCGAGTCGGACAACCCGGCGGGAGATTACGTCCGCGTTCTCTATGATTTTTATTTCTCGCGCGGCGTCATATCCTCTCCGTTCATCTGCCGCGGCGACATGGACGACGCGGCTTCGTCCTCGGACGGCGGCTTCATGTACGTCGTGAAGGACTGCGGCATAGACGACGATGACGTAGCCGTCATGGGACGCCGCGGCGTCGAAAGCTGTCTGCGCCGCCTGCGTTCCAGGAAATGCGTCTATGCGGCGCTGCTGACGAAGGAGGAATACGAGGCGCTCGCCTCCAATCCGCTCTTCGAATGCGTCTTTCCTACCGTCGTCCGCATCGCGGAGCCGAGCGCGGAGGAGAAGCTCGCCTTTATCAGAAAAGAGGCGGCAGGCTATAATTTCGAGCTCGCCGGCGACGTTACGAAGGAGACGCTTGACGGCGTCGATTTCAACAATATGCTGGCCAAGCTCGTAAAAGCCGTATCGTCGCGGCTTGAAGAGGAGGAGTGCAGTTACACGCTTTCCGCCGCGGATTTCGCCGTCGCGGAAAAGGCGCGGGAAGAGCGCCCGCCCTTCGAGGAGCTCGACGCGCTTAT